>CANIKY010000011.1 GCA_947468085.1 Paracoccaceae bacterium
ACGTGCCCGGGACCTATCATCCCGATTTGAAACTGGGTGCGCAATAAGGGTGGGCAAGCTTGCCCACCCCTCAAAACAGGCTAAGCCATGAAGACAAATCCGGGCCGTTTCTTTGAAGATTACCGTGTGGGCGAAGAGATCTTGCACGCCGTTCCGCGCACCCTATCGGGCGGAGAGCGCGCCTTGTATCACGCGCTTTATCCTGCTCGCGCGGCGTTGCATTCGTCAGACGCATTTGCGCGGGCCTGCGGGTTGGCGCAAAGCCCGATGGATGATTTGATCACCTTTCACACTGTCTTTGGCAAAACCGTGCCCGATATCAGCCTGAACGCCGTGGCCAATCTTGGCTATGCCGAGGGACGCTGGCTGGCCCCCGTTTGGCCCGGCGACACGCTGCAATCGCAAAGTACGGTGATCGGGGTCAAGCTGAACTCGAACGGGGCGTCGGGCGTGGTTTGGGTGCGTACAACGGGCGTGAACCAGCACGGGGTCAAAGTGCTGGAATATGTGCGCTGGGTGATGGTCAAAACGCGCGGGCAAGGGCCTGTGCTTGTGGCGGTGGTGCCAGACCTTGCCAAGTCGGTGGTGGCATCGGATTTAATCGTGCCGCAGGGCTTGGATTTCACCCGCTATGATTTTGTCCGCGCCGGTGAGCCGCACCGCTTTGGGGATTATGCCGTGGGCGAGGTGATCGACCATGTCGATGGCGTTACGATCGAAGAGGCCGAGCATATGCTGGCCACGCGCCTTTGGCAGAACACCGCAAAGGTGCATTTTGATGCGACGCAAAGGCCGGATGGCAAACGGCTGATCTATGGCGGCCATGTCATCAGTCTGGCGCGCGCGCTGTCGTTCAACGGGCTGGCCAATGCGCAACTGATGGTGGCGCTGAACGGCGGGGCCCATGTGAACCCCTGTTTTGCTGGAGATACCGTGCGGGCATGGTCACAGGTGCTGGATAAGGCCGAAACGTCCGCCCCTGGCGTTGGGGCCTTGCGCCTGCGGTTGGTGGCTGTGCGGCAGGGTGCCACACCGTTTGAATTGCGCGATGCGGCGGGCAAATATGCCCCTGATATTTTGCTGGATTGGGATTACTGGGCGTTGATCCCTTTGTGAAGGCGTGGCAGTCTTGCGCTAAACTTACGAGGAAGATGATGCTGCGCTTCATAATGGCCATGTGCTGTGTGTTTGGAATGATTGGTCCTGCCGCGGCCGATGAGGTGTTTCAATTTCCGCAAGATCCAGACGAAGCAGAGTTTATCGCCAACGAAGTCATCGCCACATTTTATCATGAAATTGGCCATGGATTGATTGACGTGCTTCAGATCCCCGTCTTGGGCAAGGAAGAGGATGCCGCCGACACGCTGTCAGTCATCTTGATGCATGACATTTGGAAGGAAGACTCCGCCGCAGCTATTTTGGTCAGCGACGCTTTGACTTATGCCTTGCGGGCGGGTGATCTTTCTATTGCGCCTGACCCAAGTGTTTATGCAGACGAGCATTCCTTGGACATTCAGCGGTATTTCGCTGTGGTCTGTCTGTTTTACGGGGCCAACCCAGATATGCGCAGACAATTGGCGGTGGATTTAGGTCTGCCCGATGATAAACTTGAGTCCTGCCCTGATGCATACCTAAACGCGCGCTGGTCGTGGGATGCGATGCTTGCGGGCACAGAACCCACGCAAGATACCTTTGGCTTGGTCATGGCAGAGGGGCAAGAAGGCATGCCCTTGGCCGATCTTTTGGCCGAAGAAGTGGCATCGATAAACCAACAATTCGGATTACCTGAAGAAATTACCGTCACGGTTGCCGATTGTGGCGAGGCGAATGCCTTTTACACCTCCGATGATAAGACGATCACCATGTGCAACGAATATGCGCAGGATCTACAACACTTGTGGCAATCGCAATAGGCTGGGCATTGGGGGGTGCGTTAGATCCAAGGTTTATGATGCCTTGTGGATGCGATGCGGCAGCCAAGGGCCGTAAGGCCTTAAAAATGGCGAGTCACTTGCGCTGCAAGCCCATTGGGATCATCGCTGGCTTTTGGCCAAGCCTTTGATGCGGTAGCCGTGATCCCAAGCTGGGAATTTTCACCTCATTGCGCAAACGGATCTGCTTTTTTTCCGATATCAGGGCGTGACAGCGCCGTATTCGGCGCTATTTATACGGATAACTCTGCACTGCGGCATCGCTGTGCAACCGAATGGACACTCAAGGAAAGGGCGCCCAATGGCTGAAGGAACGGGGTCTTTTAGGCGGGTTGAACGGCCTTTGTCGCCGCACCTGCAAATCTACCGCATCCAGATGACCTCTGTCTCGTCGATCCTGACGCGGATCACCGGCCATGCTTTGATGGCGGGCGTGATTTTGGGCGTATGGTGGCTGCTGGCGGCCGCGGTGTCAGAGCCGTATTTTGCGCTGGCCAATGCGGTGATGACGTCTTGGTTTGGCAAACTGGTGATGACAGGGTCGCTTTGGGCGGTGTGGTATCACTATCTGGCGGGCCTGCGACATTTGCTGTTTGACGCAAGACTTGGATTAGAGATTAAGACAGCCGAACGTCTGGGTTGGGCCTGTATCTTAGGCTCGGTCGCTTTGACCGCGCTGACCCTTGTGATCGTGTGAGGCTTTAATGCAGTATATAACTGACCGCAAACGCGCCGTGGGTGCTGGCGCTGCCCATACAGGCACAGCGCATCATTGGTTCATGACCGTCTCGTCCGTAGCGCTGGCTGTGATGCTGCCCGTCTGGCTGTATCTGTTTGGTGCAGCCATCGGCGGCACGCGCGACCAAGTTGTTGCAGCCTTTGCCAATCCCTTTACCGCCATCTTGACGGCCTTGGTGCTGGTGGTTTCCATGCGCCACTTTGCCAAAGGCTCTGCCGTGATGGTGGAAGACTATGCCCACGGGACAGCCCGCAAGGCTGGCTTGATCTTTGTTTCGTCGCTGGCCGCCGTGATTGCGACCACCGGGCTTTACGCCCTGATCCGCATCGCGTTGTGAGGTTAAAATGAACGCTTACGCCTATGAAGTGCATGATTATGACGTGGTGGTTGTGGGGGCCGGCGGAGCAGGCCTGCGCGCCACCTTGGGCATGGCCGAACAGGGCTTGCGCACGGCCTGCGTGACCAAGGTTTTCCCAACCCGCTCGCATACCGTGGCGGCACAGGGGGGGATTGCGGCCTCTCTGGGCAATATGGGGCCGGATTCGTGGCAGTGGCATATGTATGACACGGTCAAAGGGTCGGATTGGCTGGGCGATACCGATGCGATGGAATACCTTGCGCGCGAAGCACCCAAGGCCGTGTACGAGCTGGAACACTACGGCGTGCCCTTTTCGCGCACCGAAGAGGGCAAGATCTACCAGCGCCCCTTTGGCGGCCACACCACCGAATACGGCGAAGGCCCGCCCGTGCAGCGCACCTGCGCGGCGGCTGACCGCACCGGCCATGCCATTTTGCACACGCTTTATGGCCAAAGCCTGAAGAACAACGCTGAATTCTTCATCGAATACTTCGCCATCGACCTGATCATGACCGAGGGCCGCTGCACCGGTGTGGTGGCGTGGAAGCTGGACGATGGTACGATCCATGTGTTCAACGCCAAGATGGTTGTTCTGGCGACCGGCGGCTACGGCCGCGCCTATTTCAGCGCCACCTCGGCGCATACCTGCACCGGCGATGGCGGCGGCATGGTGGCGCGGGCGGGATTGCCCTTGCAGGATATGGAATTTGTGCAGTTTCACCCGACCGGTATCTACGGCTCTGGCTGCCTGATCACCGAAGGCGCGCGGGGCGAGGGCGGGTTTTTGACCAACTCCAACGGCGAGCGCTTTATGGAGCGGTATGCCCCCCATTACAAAGACCTAGCCTCTCGCGATGTGGTCAGCCGCTGCATGACGATTGAAATCCGCGAAGGGCGGGGGGTGGGGCCGAACAAGGACCACATCCACCTGAACCTGTCGCACCTGCCCAAGGCCACGCTGGACCTGCGTCTGCCCGGTATTTCCGAATCGGCACGGATTTTTGCAGGCGTTGACCTCACCAAGGAACCGATCCCCGTTCTGCCGACCGTGCATTACAACATGGGCGGTGTGCCGACGAACTATTGGGGCGAGGTGCTGAACCCCACCGCCGACAACCCCGATGCGATCTTCCCCGGCCTTATGGCTGTGGGGGAAGCGGGCTGTGCCTCGGTGCATGGGGCGAACCGGTTGGGGTCAAACTCGCTGATCGACCTTGTGGTCTTTGGCCGCGCCGCCGCCATCCGCGCGGGTGAGATTGTTAACCCCAAAGAAGCCGTCTACCCCGTGAACAAGGCCGAGGTCGACCGCGCCCTGTCGCGCTTTGACGCGCTGCGCCATGCCAAAGGGGCCATCCCCACCGCCGATCTGCGGATGGAGATGCAAAAGACCATGCAGGCCGATGCGGCGGTGTTTCGCACCGACAAAACCTTGGCCGAAGGCATGGCCAAAATGGCAGGGGTGGCGGGCAAGATGGCCGACATCAAGGTCACCGACCGCAGCTTAGTGTGGAATTCCGACCTGATGGAAACGCTGGAACTGACCAACCTGATGCCCAATGCCATGGCCACGATCGCGGCGGCAGAGGCGCGCAAAGAATCGCGCGGCGCGCATGCGCACGAAGATTACCCCGCCCGCGATGATGTCACATGGCGCAAACACTCGCTGGCCTATGTCGACGGGGCCAAGGTGCGCATGGATTACCGCGCCGTGCATCTGGACCCGCTGACGACTGAAGCGCAGGGCGGCATTGATCTGAAGAAGATTGCACCCAAGGCGCGGGTGTATTGATGGTGATGTTCGGCCTGCCCACGCCGCCTTGGGGGCGCACTCTTTCAAAACGCACGGGGTCTGAGATGAGATATTTGATCGCTTTGGGATTGGCCTGTTTGGCTTTGTCGGCCTGCAGCCCGCAGGTTGTGGTTGACAAAGTCGTTGCACGCACCGCCGAAAGCGTGATTGCGCCCGTCACCGGGGCCGATGTCGCCCGCTGCGTGGTTGATCACGCCGAACCGGTCGAGCTTGAGGTTTTGGCCCGCGATGTGGGTGTGCGTGCGGGCACACGCACTGTCGCTATCATTCACGGCATTCTTGACCGGCCCGACACGCAAAAATGCCTGACCCGTGCCAAACTGACGGCCCCTATTTTGCCATGATCCCCGCAACGCCTGCCTTTCTAGCATTTGGCCTATTGGCCGCTTGTGGCCCTGTTTCGCTGGTACAGGCCGAAAAATCTTGCGTCTCTGATGCGCAACTTGCCCAGCGTCCGCGCGGCTCTGCGGCGTTTGGCATGGGGTCGGACGGGCAGGTGGGGGCGTCGTTTACGCTTGGTATTTCCAGCGATTATCTACAAAACCGCAATCCTGACGATGTCTTTGCGGCCTGTGTTCAACAGCGTGCGGGCCAAGCGCCCACGCGTCCCTTCTCTGCCATGCCCGAATCGCGGATGTGATGGCGCACGATCTGAAAGGCTGAAAAAATGGTCCAGTTCACTTTGCCCAAGAATTCCAAGGTCCGCACCGGCAAAACCTGGCCGCGGCCCGAGGGTAAGACGATCCGCAAGTTCCAGATCTATCGCTGGAACCCCGATGACGGCGAAAACCCGCGGGTGGATACATATTTCGTCGATATGGACACCTGTGGCCCGATGGTTTTGGACGCGCTGGTCAAGATCAAGAACGAGATTGACCCGACCTTGACCTTCCGCCGTTCTTGCCGCGAGGGGATTTGCGGGTCTTGTGCGATGAACATTGGCGGCATCAACACCTTGGCCTGTATCTATGGGCTGGACGAGGTGCGCGGCGATGTGAAGATTTACCCTTTACCGCACATGCCGGTCATCAAAGACTTGATCCCCGACCTGACGCATTTTTACGCCCAGCACGCGTCGATCATGCCGTGGCTGGAAACCAAAACCAACGCCCCCGCCAAAGAATGGCGTCAGTCGATCGAAGATCGCGAAAAGCTGGACGGGGTTTATGAATGCGTGATGTGTGCGTGCTGCTCGACCTCGTGTCCAAGCTATTGGTGGAACAGCGACAAATACCTTGGGCCTGCCGCCCTGTTGCATGCCTATCGTTGGATGGTCGACAGCCGCGATGAAGCCACGGGCGAGCGTTTGGACGCTTTGGAAGACCCGTTCAAGCTCTACCGTTGCCACACGATCATGAACTGCACCAAGACCTGCCCCAAAGGCCTGAACCCTGCCAAAGCCATTGCCGAGATCAAGCATATGATGGTTGATCGCGTGGTATGACCTGCGGGCGGGGTAATCCTGCTGTTTGACAAGAGGCCGCGATGAAGCTTGAAACCCCAGCGCACAGCGCGCCCGGCGACTCAACCTTGCGCCAAGCGGTGGCGCCAGTCATCTGCTATCCGGTCGATGGCCTTGCCCGCCCCGATCTTGCGCCCTTTCACGCGGCGCGGGCGGGGTGGCGGCGGGTCAGCGAAACCCTTGTCCCCCCGCGTGAGGCGCGGTGTTTTGATGTACCCGCAGGGCATTTCTTTCGCATCACCAGTGTGGAAGGGCCGCAAGTGGGCGATTTGAACCTGTGGGCGGCGGGCGATTTAAGCGAGCGTTTCTTTTCGGGCAAGACCCGTGCGCTGCACGGCACGCATCTGTCCTCGGGTGATCGGATGTGGTCGTGCCTGCCCTATCTGCGGCCCATGGCGCTGATCACCGATGACAGTTTGGATTGGTACGGATTTGATGCCTTTGGCGGATCGGTGCATGATGTGATCGGCACGCGCTGCGACCCTTATACGCATAATCTTTTGGGCGGGGGACAGTATCATCATTGCTGCCATTCCAACCTATCGCGCGCTGTGGCCGACCGCTTTGACCTGCCGCTGCATGCGGCGGAATTTGCGGTGCATGATGTGCTCAATGTGTTCATGTGCACCGGCTTTACCCGCGACACGGGCCAGTATTTCATGAAAGCCAGCCCCGTACGCCCCGGCGATTATCTGGAATTTTTTGCCGAGATTGATTTGGTCGGCGGCCTGTCGGCTTGCCCCGGTGGGGATTGTTCGACCTTGCATTCATCAGACCAAGCCGCCTGCCATCCGCTGCTGGTGGAAGTCTTTGCGCCCTTGGCCCTGCCCGTGGGGTGGGCCGCACCTCTGGCAAATGGGTATAACCGCACGCACGGGCGTTAGGCTGGGTTGGCTGCCATGTCAGGGGGGCCAAAGCGGGCGGACATACGCTCGACAATCTGGTCGCGGGCTTGGCGATAGGCCGAAAGCTTGGCATCACGGCTTTCGCCAAGGCCTGTGGGGTCAAGGATCGGCCAGTATTCCACGCTGAGGTGATAGTGCCGCGTCAATTCCAGTGCCAAGCGCTGGCTGGCGGGGGACAGGGCGATGACCACATCATATTGCCCCAGATCATCGCCCCAAGCCTGCATGTCTTGAAACGACCGTGATCGGTGGCGCGCCAGTTCGACCCCCAGTTCCTGACACACGGCGATGGAAAAACCGTCAATCTCCATATCGTTTTTCACGCCGGCCGATTGCACATAGACCTTCTGGCCGTAAAACTTTTTCATAATCCCTTCGGCCATGGGCGAGCGCACAGCATTGTGGTCGCAGCAAAACAAGACTGAGGAGGGCAGGGTTCCCATATCAGCCCCAGTGCATCACGCAGATCAGGGTGAAAAGCCTGCGCGCTGTTGCACTATCGACCAGCGCCTTGCCATCCAAACGCTCTTGCAAGACCCGCGCCCCCTCGTTGTGAATGCCGCGCCGTGCCATGTCGATCGCCTCGATTTGGGAAGGGGGCAGGCGTTTAACGGCCTCGAAATAGCTTTCGCAGATTTGGAAATAGTCTTTCACCACTTGGCGGAATGGGCCAAGGGAAAGATGAAACTCGGCAACTTTTTGCGCGCCTTGGTCGGATATGGCAAAGACCAGCCGGCCTTCGCGGATGGCAAGGCTTAGATGGTAGGGGCCGGGGTATTCGGCCGCACGGGGGATGGCAAAGCTGTTGTCTTCCAAAAGATCGAAGATCGCCACTTTGCGTTCTTGGTCAATCTCGGGCGTGGGGGCGGCAAGGCCGCGGTCGTCTAGGTCAATGGCATAGATGCGGTTGGTCATTTCCGCCCCCCGTTCAGCGCATCCAGACGTGCGCGCACCGACAGGCCGTGGGCTTCAAGGCTTTCCGATTGCGCCAAGCGTTCGGCGGCAGGGCCAATGGCTGCAAGCGCGGCTGGCGTCATCTTGGCAAGGGTGGTGCGTTTAAGAAAGTCCATCACTGACAGTCCGCTGGAAAACCGTGCCGAGCGTGCGGTGGGCAGCACATGGTTCGGCCCGCCAACGTAATCGCCGATGGCTTCCGGAGTCCATGCCCCTAAGAAGATCGCGCCTGCATGGGTGATTTTTTGGCTTAATGCGTCAGGATCGGCCACGCAAAGCTCTAGATGTTCTGGGGCGATGCGGTTTGACAGCACCGCCGCCTCGTCCAGATCGCGCACGGTGATGACAGCACCATTGTGCGCCCAAGATGCGCCTGCGATGGCACGGCGTTGCAGGGTTTGCAGGCGCGCTTCCACGGCTGCGGCAACCGCACGGCCAAAGGCTGCATCGGTGGTGATCAAAATCGATTGCGCGCTTTCGTCATGTTCGGCTTGGCTCAGCAAATCCAGCGCCAGCCAGTCTGGGTTGTTGTCGGCATCGGCGATAATCAAAATCTCAGAGGGGCCCGCAATCATATCAATGCCCACCCGCCCAAACACCCGCCGTTTGGCCGCCGCCACATAGGCATTGCCCGGCCCTGTGATCTTATCGACCGCTGCAATCGACGCCGTGCCATAAGCCAAAGCCGCAATCGCCTGCGCTCCGCCAATGCGGTAAACCAGATCGACGCCCGAAATTTGGGCGGCCAGCAAAACCAAGGGGTTCACCACGCCACCGGGGGTCGGGCAAGCCACCACCAGCCGCTGCACGCCTGCCACCTTGGCCGGAATGGCGTTCATCAGCACGGATGAGGGATAAGAAGCCAGCCCGCCGGGCACATAAAGCCCCGCCGCTGAAACAGGCGTCCAGCGCCAACCAAGTTCGGCCCCCACCGCATCGGTCCACTGGGCATCTTGCGGCATTTGGCGGACGTGATAGGCGCGGATGCGATCGGCCGCCAGTTCCAGCGCCGCGCGATCCTGAGGCGAGACTTTGGCGCAGGCTTGGGCGATCTCGTCGGGCGAAAAAGCGAGGGTTTGGGGGGTAAGGGTGGTGCGGTCAAACTTTGCCGTCAGCTCAATCACCGCCGCATCGCCGCGCGCGCGCACATCGGCGATGATGGCCGATACAGCCTGATCCACATCCTCGGCCTCTTCGCGTTTCAGGCCCAGAAGGGCTTGAAAGCGCGGCTCAAAATCGGGGTCTTGGGTGGATACGAACACGGGCATGGCACAACCTTTTGCTTTGGCTTTCCTTAGCGGCACGAAGGCTGTGCTGCAAGGCGGGGCTCTTAGGCCACGGTGCCGAAATGCGAAAAGCGGTGGGGTGACAACCCGTATTTCTTGCGAAAGCTTTTGGAAAAATGTGACGCACTGGCAAAGCCGCAAGCCACAGCGACCTCTGTCACTTTCATATCGGTTTCCGCCAGAAGGGCGCGCCCGCGTGCAAGGCGCAGGTCGTTCATGTAGCGTACAGGCGTGATGCCCAGATGGGCGGAAAACAACCGTTCGATCTGGCGGCGCGACAGGGCCAGATGGGCGGCACAGGCGTCAAGGTCGAAATCCTCTTCGATGCGTGCTTCCAGAAACGCCGCCGCTTGCAACAGTTTTTCGTGCCGTGTGCCCAATCGCGCTGCCATCGAGGTGGTTTGCTGATCGGCCTCATCGCGCTTTTGGGTCAACAGGCACATATTCATCACCTCTTGCCCCAAGGCAGCACCATGGCGGTCGGCAATCAGCTTTAGCATCAGGTCGGCAGCGGCGACCCCGCCGGCACAGGTCATCACACGGTCGTCGATGCAAAAGACTTGGCGGGCGGGGGCCATGTCGGGGTGAAGTTCAGCAAAGGCGGGGATATTGTCCCAATGCAGCGTAAACCTGCGCCCTTTCAAAATGCCTGCGGCGGCCAGCGCATAGGCCCCCGTGCAAAGCCCGCCCACAATCCGCCCGCGCCGCCACAGCCCGCGCAGCCAATCGCCCAAAGCTTGCGAGGCTTTGCCTTCGGGTTCCACGCCCGAGACGACGAAGATGATCCCCTCGGGCTGGGCCATGGCCCATGGCCCCTCAACCACAATCGGCACGCCGTTGGAACAAGCCACCGGCTGGCCGTCATCGGACAGAATCTGCCAGCGAAACAGCACTTGACCGGTCAATTGGTTTGCCATGCGCAAAGGTTCCAGCGCTGCGGCAAAGGCCAGCATGGTGAACTTGGGCAGCAAAACAAAGGTCACGTTCAGTGCGCGCTCTTGGGCGGCAACACTGACATGGGCAGCGCCCTTAGAGATGAATTTCACCGTTTCTCGCATCGGCCCCCCTGCGGCCCTTACGCTAACACAGGTTGGACAGCATTGCATCGGGGCAAAGTGGTTTGGCCTTAGGTGCGCACGCCTGCGAATTTCACCTGCCAGTCGGCGCGTTCTTCATCGGTGATCTTGCGAAACAGGTTTTCGGGCACGGCAAATTCATGGCTGGAGGGCAGGGCGCGGATGGCTTCGGGCACATCGCTGGGCCAAGTCCAGTCGGTGGAGTTCAGGGCTGTCATCATGGCTGCCGCTGCATCGGGGATGAAGGGGGAAGACAGGATCGCATAGATGCGGATCAGGTTCAGCGCCAAGCGGATCATGGCTTGGGCTTGGTCGGGATCGGTTTTTACCACGCTCCACGGGGCGGCGGATTGCAGGTATTCGTTGCCCACCACCCAGATGCCGCGAAGTTCAGCGGCGGCTTTGCGCACATCCATCGCGGCCATCAGGGTTTCATAGGTGCGAATGCGTGCGCCCAGATCAGCGATCAGGGCGGTTTCCTGCGCGCCGAAGGCCCCGCCTGCGGGTATGGCATCGCCAAATTTCGATTTGGCAAACTTAGTCACGCGGCTGACCAGATTGCCCAAGACATCGGCCAAGTCTTTGTTGACCGAGGTTTGAAAATTCTCCCACGTAAACTCGGCATCAGAGCTTTCGGGGGCGTGCGACAGCAGCCACCAGCGCCAGTAATCCGACGGCAGGATCGACAGAGCCTGATCCATAAACACCCCCCGCCCGCGCGAGGTAGAGAACTGGCCGCCGTCATAGTTGAGGTAATTGAACGACTTAAGGTAATCGACCATCTTCCACGGCTCGCCCGATCCTAAGATTGTCGCGGGAAAAGACAGGGTGTGGAAGGGCACGTTGTCTTTGCCCATGAACTGGTAATAGGTCACGTCAGCAGCCCCCTTATCGGTGCGCCACCAGCGTTCCCACGCGTCATCGCCCAAGCCGTTCGCATCGGCCCATTCGGCGGTGCTGGCGATATATTCGATGGGCGCATCGAACCAGACGTAAAACACCTTGCCCTCCATCCCCGGCCAAGGTTGATCGCCGCGCTTTACAGGAATGCCCCAATGCAAATCCCGCGTGATCCCGCGGTCTTGCAACCCGTCACCATCGTTGAGCCATTTTTTGGCGATCGAGGTCGTCAGGATCGGCCAATCGTGTTTGGATTCGATCCACGCTTCCAGCTTATCGCGCAAAGATCGCTGCATCAGATAAAGGTGCTTTGTCTCGCGCACTTCCAGGTTGGTTGATCCGGATACGGTGGAATGGGGGTTGATCAGGTCGGTCGGGTCAAGCTGCTTGGTGCAATTGTCGCATTGATCACCCCGAGCCGAGGTATAGCCGCAGTTGGGGCACGTACCTTCGATATAGCGGTCAGGCAGAAATCGGCCATCGTCGATGGAATAGACTTGGCTTTCGGCCACCTCGCGGATCAGGCCGTTGTCGGCCAGAACGCCGGCGAAATGCTGGGTCAGCGTGTGGTTGCGCTGGCTGGAAGAGCGGCCGAAATGGTCAAACGACAGCCGGAACCCGCGCGCGATTTCGGCCTGCACCTCGTGCATTTCGGCGCAATATTGATCGACCGGCTTGCCCGCTTTGGCAGCGGCGAGTTCGGCAGGTGTTCCGTGTTCGTCGGTGGCGCAGATGAACATCACCTCGTGCCCACGCGCCCTTGAGTAGCGCGCAAACAGGTCAGCGGGCAACTGGCTGCCCACCAGATTGCCCAAATGCTTGATTCCATTGATATAAGGAATGGCCGAGGTGATCAGTATCCGTGCCATGTTGCGCCCCTTACCCCAGTTTTGCCCCCGTTTAGCGCAAGGCGCGGCCAAGGGCCATATGTTTGCTTTAAGGTGCGCTGTGATCGTGCCAAAGCTTGGCCTCTAAAACGGCGGGGCCAGTGGCATCGGCGGCGCGGCGTGAGAGGTGAAAGCGCGCCTCAGGCGCCATGCGGGCGCGCAGGCGCTGTAAGACCCAAGCACTGTGGCGCTGGATCAGGGTGGATGCGCTGGGGGCGGCGGCCATGTGCCAGCGGCTTTCGATGCCCTGCGCGCCGCCCATGTCAGGGGTCAACAGCAGGCCAAGGGGCGGCAGGCGGCCGGCGTGGCGGGCGGCCTCGGCCCCGGTTTCGGCGGCCAGATGCAAGCGGCGCACCGGTGTCAGTGCTGGAGGGCTGGGCAAATCGGCCAGCACCAAGGGCACAGCGCCGGAACGCAGCGCCTCTTCCAGCGACCAAAGCAGGTCTTCGGGGCGACGCGCACGGGCAAACAAAATGCGACCGGGGTCGGCCAGTTCGGCCAGCCCCGGCGGATAAAGCCGCTCTGGCAGCCAACCCGGACTGATCCACAAAACCGGCCCCTGACTTTCGCCCAAGATCAGGGCTGCCAAAGCCGTGCGCGCAGGCCCGCAGACCTCATGCACCCGCCCGCGTGCAAGGCTTAACCCCAACCCGCCGGGCAGGGCTTGGGCGGGCCAAGCTTTGCGCCCTTGGGCGCCATGAAGAATCGCAAGTTCCATCACGACACTTTAATATGTTCTTGATACGTTCTCAATCCCATGGCTTTCCTTTATCGCCCGACCACCCTAGCTTGCCCCCAAACAGGAGATTGCCATGCGCCAGATTGATTTGGGACGGACAGGGATAAAAGTGTCGGAGCTGTGCCTTGGCACGATGACATGGGGCACGCAGAACAGCGAAGCCGAAGGCCACGCGCAGATGGACATGGCGCTGGGTGAGGGCGTGAATTTCTGGGACACGGCCGAGATGTATCCCGTCAACCCTGTGTCCAAAGAAACCGCAGGGCGCACCGAAGAGATCATCGGCACTTGGTTTGCCACACGCGGTGGGCGCGCGCGTGTGGTTTTGGCCAGCAAGATCGCAGGCGGCGGGCAAAATGCAGTCCGCGACGGCATTCCACCATCGGCCAGCGTGCTGCGCCAAGCGGTAGAGGGCAGCTTGCAGCGGTTGCAGACAGACTGGATCGACCTGTATCAAATCCACTGGCCTGCGCGCAAACATTACCACTTTCGCGACAACTGGGCCTATGACCCGCGCGCCAACGACCGCGCCCAGACCGAGGCTTTGATGCTGGATGTGCTGCAAGAGGCCGCCAAGCTGATCGCCGAAGGCAAGATCCGCGCCTTGGCCTTGTCGAATGAAACTGTCTGGGGGGCCGCAAAGTGGCTGTCCTTGGCCGAACAGCACGGCTTGCCGCGCATGGCCAGCGTGCAAAACGAATACTCGCTGCTGTGTCGGCAGTTTGACAGCGATTGGGCCGAGTTGTCGGTGATGGAGGATATGCCGCTTTTGGCCTTCTCTCCCTTGGCTTGCGGGATTTTGTCGGGCAAATACCAAGGCGATGTGACACCGCAAGGCTCGCGCCGGTCGCTGAACCCGATCCTCAGCGGGCGGATGACACCGCGCGCTTTGCCCGCCGCCCAAGCCTATCTGGATATCGCCGCCCGTCATGGCCTTAACCCGTGCCAAATGGCCATCGCCTTCACCCAAACCCGCCCCTTTGCGACAATCCCGATTGTGGGGGCCACCAGTCTGGCGCAATTGGCTGTGAACATTGCGCCCATTACCCTGTCCAAAGAGGTCTTGCGCGACATCGCTGTCGCCCATAAAGCCCATCCGCAGCCCTTTTAAGCGCGATTGGACCTTAGCCCTTGCCCTTTGTGATCCGCCTTGTGCTTGTGGCAGCCCTGTTGGCCGGCTGTAGCCATAAACCCGCACCGCAGGTCAGCTTTCGCGACCCCACGCGCCCGATCTATTCCTTGGCGGGTTTTGATTCTGCACGGCTGTCGGGTGCTTGGCATCAGGTGGCGGGTTTTGGCGCGAAGTGCAGCGGCGGGGTGATCGACGTGGCGGCCTTGGCGCACTTTGATCTGTGCTTGCCAGAGGGTCAAAGGCAGGGCAGAGGGGCGATGGTGGCCACAAAGCCCGGACGCTTTGACCTGCAAGGGATAGGCCCGCTTTGGGTGCTTTGGGCCGATGCGGATGACCGCACTGTTGTCTTGGGCACGCCTTCGGGGGCTTATGGTTTTATCTTGAACCGCGACCCAAGCTTGCCTTCGGATCGGCTAAATGCCGCGCGAGATATTTTGGCTTTCGATGGCTATGACGTTGGCCAATTGGACGTTTATTAAGGATCATACCTTGCGAAAGCGGTGAAATTCCGCGACCTTGTGGGAAGCGTGCGCCCAAGAGGTTGAAATGCCATCCGACCGATCCGAATTTGAAATGCCAACTGTCTTAATGCTGGCCGCGACCTATGCTGTCTGGGGTTTGGGCACCTTGATTTGGGGCCAAAGTGCTGTTTTGTCGGTGCTGGTGACCGGTATTGCCATCGCCCAATTCCTGTCGCTTCAGCACGAGGCGCTGCATGACCACCCCTTTGCCAATCGCCATCTGAACGAGGCGCTGGTCTTTCCCTCCCTTGCGGTTTTTGTGCCTTATCGGCGCTTTCGCACCACCCATTTGCAACACCACCGCGACCCCGCCCTGACCGACCCCTATGATGACCCGGAAGCAAACTATGTGGACCCGCAGGTATGGGTCAATCTGTCGCCCGTCAGGCGCTTTTTGCTTGAGGTGAACAACACGCTGTTGGGGCGGATTGTCTTGGGGCCGCTTTTGGGCACTTGGGCCTTTGTCTCTGGCGATGTGCGGTTGATCATGGCGGGGGAGGCCAAGGTTTTGCAGGCGTGGTTACTAAACCTTGTGGGCCTTGTGCCGGTTGTGATTTGGCTGTCATGGGCCGCAATGCCGTTGTGGGGCTACGGCTTGGCCATTTATCTGGCCATGGGGCTTTTGAAAATCCGCACCTTTTTGGAACACCGCGCCCACGCGTCGCACCGTGCCCGCACTGTCATTATCGAAGATCGCGGACCTTTTTCTGTGTTGTTTTTAAATAACAACTTCCATGTGGTCCACCATATGCACCCCGGCGTGGCTTGGTACAAACTCCCTAAGCTTTATACGGACCGCAAAGCCCATTATCTGCGGCGCAATGACGGTTACATTTACCGCAGCTATGCCCAAGTCTTTGCTCAATATCTGCTGCGCGCCAAAGATCCCGTGCCGCATCCGGTTTGGCCGGTGCGCAAGGACGGGCGAGACGAGGCTAGCTGATCCGCCGAAAGGTAGGCAAGGGGCCGGAATTGTCAAAGAAGGGCACGCCGGGTTGGTCATGGCCGGCCAAAAGGGCGCGCAGTTCGGCCAAGACAATCTCAGTGATGAAGGGCAGATCAAGACTGCGGGTCTCGTCCAAGGATACCCAGTGCAGGTGCGATAACTCATCCTCGGCCTCAGAAAAATCTTCCAGCGGGCCGTCGATATCGGCGGCATCTGCCAGAAAAAACCGCGCGTCAAAGCGGCGGGGGCTGCCGGGCGGGGTGATGGCGCGAAAGATAAAGCGCAGGGGGGCTGTCGGGGGCAGAGAGAGGCTGGTTTCCTCGCGCAACTCGCGGCGCACGCAGGCGACAAGGGCCGCAGGCGGCGGTGAAGCGGGCAGAAGATGCTGGCCCAAGCGCGCCTCGCACAAAGGCGACAGGCTGAGTGCATCGCTGTGATCGCCGCTGTCCACCCGACCGCCCGGAAAGACGTATTTTGACGGCATAAACACCGCCCCCGCCCCGCGCTGGCCCATCAAAACCCGCCCCGCCCCGCCGCGCCTGATCAAAACCACGCTGGCAGCAGGGGTTATGGGCACCTCAGACATGGTTTAACACCGCTGAGTCATCGGCTGGATCGGCCGAAAAGCCGTGCATCCGCTTGGCCCATTGCAGGGCGACCATGGCGCCTTTAAGGCGCGGCAGCAGCACCAGCGACAACAGGGCCGTGCCGATCGTAAAGAAGGTGGCCATCACGGCCGGTTCTGGCCGCAATTCCACGAAGACATACAGCATCAAGGGCGCCATCAGGTGGCCCACGATCAAGATCGTCAGATACGCCGGGCCATCATCGGCGCGCTGGTGGGTATAGACCTCGCCGCACTCGGTGCAGGCATCGCACACCTTCAGATAGCTGTGAAGCAGCGCGCCTTGGCCGCATTTGGGGCAACGGCCGGCAAAACCACGGCGGATGGCGGGCCAAGTGGGGCGCTCGGCGGTGAGGGCATCTTCGGTCAGGTGGGTGGCGGCAGAATGGGTCATGATATGTCCTTCCGATGTCTGATCTAGCGCATATGGAACGGGAAGTTGAGAGGCCCACGAAGCTGGCGGCACAAAGTTTCATTTTTCTTTCCGCGCTGCGACGGAAAGCCAAACCTCGCCCGTATCACCTGCATCAAGACCAGCACAGGGCGGGTCTAAGATAGGAGAATAAGATGCACGTTTCGAGCAAGACGATTGGCCTGGGTATCGTGGCTTTGGCAGTGGCTTTGATGGGCTCTGCCGCGATTGCAGACAAGGCTCATGATGGCGGCAAAGGGGGCCCGATGGGCCGCATGGGGCCAAGCTTTGATTTCGCAGCGGCCGACACGGACAAAGACGGCAAAGTGACACCGGCAGAGTTTGCAGCCTACCGGATCGCGATGGTGGCGGGGATCGACACCGACAAAGACGGCTTGTTGTCGGGCGAAGAACTGCTCGCCATGCATATGAAGCGCATGGCCGAACGCGCTGAAGACATGTCGACGCGCATGGTGCAAGACTTGGATGCCGATGGGGATGGCAAGCTTTCGGCGGCGGAAATGATCGCAATGCCGGTGCCACCCGATGCGTTTGATCGGGCTGATACCAACAAAGACGGCGTCATTGATCAGGCCGAGGCCGAGGCTGCGTTGAAGGCCATGATGCGCGGGCCGGATGAGTCTAATGGCAAGCACCGTAAAGGCGACAAAGGTCAGGGCGGAAACTGATCCTCTTTTGAACCCACCGCGCGGCAGGACCTATGCCGCGCGGCACTGATTGCCCCGCCTGCTCCAAACCGTTATTCCAAAAGGATGGATATGCCCCGCGACACGTTGGACGTGCTTTCAGACGAGACGCTTTTGGTGCTTTACGCCAATGGCGATCCGGGGGCAGCGCGTCTGTTGACAGCGCGCCTGGCGCCGCGCGCTTTGGGCTATGCCACCCGCCTTTTGTCTGACCGCGCCGAGGCCGAAGATGTCACCCAAGAAGCTATGCTGCGCCTTTGGAAAATTGCCCCGCAGTGGCGCAACGGCGAGGCGCAGATTTCCACTTGGCTTTACCGCGTGGTGACGAACCTTTGCACCGATTTAAGGCGGGCGCGGCGCAAGCGGCCCGGTGTGGCCCTGGACGATGCGCCTGAAGTCGCAGCCTCGACAGAATCGGCCGTATCCAGCCTGATGCAGGCCGATAGGATGACGGCCCTGCACGCAGCGCTGGGCCAATTGCCCGACCGCCAGCGCCAAGCCGTGGTGTTGCGCCATATCGAGGGGCTGGCCAACCCCGAGATTGCCCAGATCATGGATTTGGGTGTCGAAGCAGTGGAAAGCCTGACCGCGCGGGGCAAACGCGCCTTGGCCGCAATTTTGGCAGGACGCAAGGCGGACTTGGGCTATGATGACGACGCCGATGAAAGTGAGGCTGTGGGATGAACGATGACATGGATCTTGACAACTGGCTGGCCAAGGCTGCTGCAACGCCTGTGTCCCCATCCGCGGCGCTGACAGCGCGGATTTTGGCGGATGCTGACGCTGCACAGCCACGCCCGCAGCCGCAAGCAGCACGAGTGCGCCCGAGCCGTGGCTTAATGGCTTGGCTTTCAGACCTTGCGGAAGGCTTGGGCGGCAGGCGCGCTTTGGCAGGTTTATCACTTGCCAGCGTGGCCGGCCTGTTTTTGGGGGTTGCTGACCCAAGCGCGCTGCAATCTTTGGCAGGGCTGATTGCAGGCGACCTGACGGCAGTTGAGCAGATGGACCTGCTTCCCGCCACCGACATCCTTTGGACGGAGAATTAAGATGACCCAATCGCCCGATACACCGCTGCCTTTTGCAAAGCCCAAGTCCCTGCGCTGGCTCTTGGTGGCTTCGCTTGCGCTTAACTTGGCGGTAGGGGGGATGATGCTGGGATCGGTCCTAAGGGGGGGGGCAGAGGGGCGCGACATGGCGCGCGATATGGGCTTTGGTCCATATGATGCCGCTTTGCTTCCCCAAGACCGCGATGCGCTGCGGGCGGCTTTACGCAATAAATCCAGTGATCTTAAAGCCAACCGCGCCATGGCGGGGGCGGATCTGGTGGCAGTTGTCAGCAGCCTGCGCGCCACGCCCTTTGATCTGGCCGCCTTGGATGCTGCCATGGCTGCGCAGCAAGACCATTTGGCAGCGCGGATGAAATTTGGCACCGATGCCATGTATGCGTTTTTGACCAGCCTAACGCCGCAAGAGCGGTTAACCTTTGCCGATCGCTTGGAAGATCGGCTGCTGCATGGCCCGAAAGATCGGCCAGACCCGCCCAAGAAGTAACGCCTTTCCCTATGCCGCGCGGCGCACGATGGTCACTTGATTGCGGCCATGCGCTTTAGAATGCATCAAGGCGCGGTCAGCCTGCGCCACCAGATCGCTGGCCTGAACCGGATCGTCTGGGCCACCGCCGCCTGTGGTCATGCCGATGGAAATGGTCACATCCACCTGTGTCCCATCGGCCAAAGCCACCGCACAGCCATCCACCGCGCGGCAAAGGCCCTCGGCCACTTTTTGGGCATCCGCTAAGGGGGTGGCGGGCAGGGCGATCAAGAACTCTTCCCCCCCGATCCGCGCCAGCAAGTCCAAGGGGCGCAGGCAATGTGTCAGGCGGCGGGCCACTTCAACCAAGACGCCGTCGCCTGCCGCATGGCCCCACCGGTCGTTGACCGATTTGAAACGGTCGATATCCACCACCAGAACTGCAAACTCGTTGACGCTGACAGCGGCGCGCTCAGCAATCGCTGCCAATTGCGCCATGCCATAGCGGCGGTTGTGCAGACCGGTCAAGGGATCATAAACCGCCATGCGCAGCCCATCTTCGACCGAGGCGCGCAGGCGGTCGCAGTCGCGCTTTCGGGCGACCAAACGGTGCAGGCGCAGCGCCAATTCGGCCATGGGCATGGTTTCATCCACCACCTCATGCGCGCCAAGATCAAAAGCTGTGGCTGAAAGCCCCGCTGCAGGCTCGGGCGCCCAAATGCAAAATGATGCGGTGCGCGCGGTGTTGCGCGACAAAAGCTCTGACATCACGCGCAAACCGCAGCTTGGGCCGCCCAGATCGGCGTGCAGCAAATAGACATCTGGGGCCGACCCTGCCGGGTTTGTATGCACCTCTTCTGGGGCCATGATGACAAAGCGGTCTTGCCCCACCGCTGCTAGGTCACGCCGCAGGCGCAGCGCTTTGTCGGCTTGGGGCAGCACAAGGGCTATTTGACCGGGCAGGGTGAAAGACTGCGCCGGTTCGGCCAAGCCCAAAAGACCAAAGCCATGCCCCGCGCTACCGCCCAAGCTCGCCAAGGCCTGCCGCATCCGCATGACAGCCCGCAAGCGGGCTTGAAGGGTTTGGTCATTTATCGGGCGGGTTATGAAATCTTCCGCCCCCGCGCGCAGCGCTTGCAGCCGTAAGCTTGCCTGCGCCTGTGGTGCCACCACAATCACCGGAATGCGGCGGGTTTGCGGATGGGCCTTAAGGGCCTTCAGCGTCTGCATCCCCAAGGTGAAGTTCAGCAAGATGACATCGGGCCGTTCAACCACGGCCAAGCGCAGCGCCACCTCGCCATCGGTGGTGGCTGTGGCTTGATACCCTGCCGCGGTGAGTTTGACCTTGAAGACGATGCGGTTTGACGACACATCATCAACGATAAGGATTTTACCGATCATCGAAAGTGGACCCAATTGCTAACTGCTTGCCGGCCATTCTTGGCGTCAAATCGTTAAGAAATCCTTTCCACCGCCTTGACCAAATCCGTAAAGTTTGAGGGAACCTGTGCATAACCCTAAGGATAACAGCAAAATCGGGCGAGAAATGGCCGAAACCATTGCAGCCCAAGCCTTGGCTTGGCTGGCAGGCGACCTGGAAAATCTTAACGGTTTTCTCGCCCTAAGTGGCCTATCGCCGCGCGAATTGATGGACCAAGCCGCCGATGCGCGGACCTTGGGCGCTGTGTTGGACTTTATTCTAACCGAGGACCGCTTAGTGATAGGCTTTTGCGATGCGGTCTCTTTGGCTTATACGGTGCCGCAAAGGGCGCGGGCGTCCCTGCCTGGTGGCGAGATTTATCATTGGACCTGAGGACATGATCAAAGCGGTTATCTTCGACAAAGACGGCACTCTGTTTGACTTTCGGCAAAGCTGGGGGGCTTGGACGGCGGCACTGCTCAAAAGGCTGGAACCGGTGACGAGGGGCGATCTGGGGCAGGTCTTAGGCTTTGATCAAGCAGGATTTTCCTTTGCCCCCGACAGTGCCGTCATTGCGCAGACCACTTTTGAAATCGCCGATTTGATCCTGCCGCATTTGGAGGGCGTGTCGATGCCCGTGCTGTTGCAGATCATGAATGACCTTGGCACCTCGGCCCCGATGGTGCCGGCGGTGGACCTGCCTTTGGTGCTGGCAGGTCTGAAGGCCAAAGGCTTGGCGCTGGGCTTGGCCACCAATGACACCGAAGTGCCTGCGCGCGCCCATCTAGGTGGGGCAGGGGTGACGCATCTGTTCGACTTTGTCGCGGGCTGCGATTCGGGCTTTGGCGGTAAACCCGAACCGGGGCAGCTTTTGGCCTTTGCCGCCCATGTCCAGCTTGCACCCGCCCAGATCGCCATGGTGGGCGACAGCTTGCACGATCTGGAAGCAGCACGCCGCGCTGGGATGATGGCTGTGGGCGTTCTGACAGGCCCTGCCACCCGCGCAGATCTGACCCCGCATGCCGATGTGGTCTTGGCCACAATCGCCGACCTTGGCGCTTGGATCGACGGGTTGAACCGGGCCTGACACGTCCCGCATCCAAAAACGACGCTTTCATGTCGGAAACAAAGTCAGCGCCAAGCGGCGCTTTCCGTCATTCTGTTTGCAGCGAACAACGGGGCGAAATCCCCGCGACAGGAGGGTATCCGCATGACCGAAGAAGCCACCAAGCGCCGCAGGGCGGGGGGTCGTGCCGGCAACAAGGAACGCGCCGGTTCTTCTGTCATAGACCAGATGCCTTGGCGCATTCCCGTCAACCCCGATCGCCCGACCGAACCTTTGGATGCCGACGGCGTTCAGGCTATTCATCGCGGCGCGATGAAGATTTTGCGCGACATCGGGATTGAATTTCTGAACCCCGACGCTGTGGAACATCTTAAACGCGCGGGTTGTTTGGTGAACGGCACCAATGTGCGCATGGACGAAGATTTCGTCATGGAAATGCTGGCCCGCGCGCCAGAAACCTTCACCATCACCCCGCGCAATGTGGAGCGTGAGGTAATCATGGGTGGCAAGCATATGTTGTTTGTCAACGTCTCATCGCCGCCGAATTCTTGGGATATGGAGCGTGGGAAACGCTCAGGCGACTTTGAAACTTTTAAGGATTTCATGCGGTTGACGCAGTATTTCAACTGCATTCATATCGCAGGCGGCTATCCTGTCGAACCCATCGACATCCATCCTGCGGTGCGCCACTTGGACTGTTTGTATGAAAAGCTGACCATCACTGACAAGGTGGTGCATGCCTATTCGCTGGGGGCGGAACGGGTCGAAGATGTGATGGAAATGGTCCGCCTTGCGGGGGGGCTGAGTGAGGAAGAATTCCAAGCCAAGCCGCGCATGTACACCAACATCAACTCTGTCTCGCCGCTGAAACACGATTATCCGATGCTAGACGGCGCGATGCGTCTGGCCAAGCGCGGTCAGCCTGTGGTGATCACGCCCTTCACGCTGGCGGGGGCCATGGCGCCTGTGACGATGGCGGGGGCTGTGACCTTATCGCTGGCCGAGGCGCTGGCGGCGGTGGCGCTGTTGCAGTTTATCGCGCCGGGCTGTCCTGTGGCGATTGGCACCTTCACCTCGAACGTCGATATGAAATCAGGCGCGCCGGCTTTTGGGACGCCTGAATATATGCGCGCCACGCAGATGACGGGGCAATTGGTGCGGTATTATAAACTGCCGCTGCGATCTTCGGGCGTTTGTGCGGCCAATGTGCCCGATGGGCAGGCAATGTGGGAAACGTCCAATAGCCTTTGGGCCTCGGTTCAAAGTGGGACGAATATGGTCTACCACGCGGCGGGTTGGCTGGAAGGCGGGCTGATTGCCAGCCCAGAAAAGTTCATCATGGACTGCGAAGTGCTGCAAATGATCCAGCGCTATTTCGAAGAGGCGACGTTTGCTACGACCGAAGACGATATTGCGATTGAGGCGATCCGCGATGTTGGCCCCTCGGGCCATTATTTCGGAACACCCCACACCCAGTCGCGCTATACCACGGCCTTTTATGCCCCCTTCCTCGCCGATTGGCGCAATTATGAGGCGTGGAATATTGACGGCGCCATGTGGACGGCCGAACGCGCCCATAAGATGTATAAAGCGATCATGGCTGAGTTCGTGCCACCCGAGATGAACGGCGACCACCAAGAAGACCTGCGCCGCTTTGTGGCCAAGCGCAAGCAAGAGGGCGGCGCGCCGACCGATTTTTAAGGGTTTGGCCTATTCGGTGTAAAATACCGGATGGGGCTGCGGGTTTAAGAATTCTTGTTGCAAAGTGATGCGAAGCCCCTCGCGCAAGGATACGGGGGCCACAAATCCGTTGAAGCCATGCGCCCGCGAGGTGAAAGCCGAGGTGCTGCTGAATTTGCGAACGCGTATGGCGCTGATTGGCAAAGAACGCCCCGTCAGTCCGGCAAGCGCATCGGCCATATGGCCCAAGGCCATCCCAAAGGCGAATGGCAGACGGGGGCCGGTGCCGGATGTGTTGTGCAGTGTCTGCCGCACGAAACTGACCAGATCGTGCATCGTGAAATCTGGCCCATCGACATAATTAAACAGATGCACCCCTGGCCCGAATTGGGTGGCATGGCGTAAAAAGGCCACGAGATTGTCGACATAGGCCAAGGACTTGCAGTTTTTCCCGCGGCCAACCATCATAAATCGCTTTAGGGCGATTTGGCGAAACAGGCTGTAGACATTGCCGCGATTGCCGGGGCCAAAAACCACTGTGGGACGGATGATGGTCAAAGACCGTGTTTTTGGGGCTTCATTGGCCCAAGTGCGCAACACCTGCTCGGCGGCGTGTTTACTGTGGCCATAGGCGTTGAACGGATTGATCGCGCCCGTCTCGTCGGTTTGACGATCAGTAAAGCCATATACCGCGACCGAGGACGTGAAGATGATGCGATCAATTCCACGCAAACGGGCGGCATGGCATAGGTTGGCTGTGCCTTCGACATTGACGCGGTGGTACAGGTCCAGAGGCGTCACATTGTCGCGGTGGACAGCCGCAAGGTGAAAGATAGTCTCGCCTGACAGGCATTGCGCCAAGCGGTCACCCTCTAGAATATCCAGCAGAGTGACTTTTTCGGGAAAGGTTTCGCTGGGCCTTTTGTCGATAATCCCAAAGCTTTCGCCCGCGTTCTGCAGGGCCAATCCCAAATTTGTGCCTATAAATCCGCTGCCGCCGGTGATTGTAGAGGTCATGTGGTGTTAAATCCGAGGTGAAGGGTGCTGCGGATTTGCGCGGCCTTTAAATTTCGCCGCGACAGCTGGTTGGGTTTAAGATGAATAGCGGCGCTGCCGTTTGCTGTGATGCCGCGGTGTCAGTGACAAACCCATCCGCGCACCGCGTGTAAAAGCAAGACGCCGACGTTTGGTTGCGGCCAAAAGGCTGCCATAAGCCAGCACAAAAAAGATCGCGGCCAACCCGACCAAGGCAAGTGCTTGACCATTTTGGTTCCAAAACAATACACCCAAGATTGCGGGACCTGCCATCATCGGCAGCAAGATCAGCGTGGTGAGCGGATTGCTAATAGCGCCCCTTTTCTTGCCCAAAATAAGAATTTCTAAGCTGCGTAAGACAAGATGATGAAAGTGCAACCTGTCGGCGCGAAAGGGTGACTTATGCTGCCCCACGCGGCGCATGACAGCAAAAACCATGTCGGCCAGCGGCCAAAAGAACACCAGCACCACCGCCCAAGGTGACAGGTCTGGGTTTTGCTGCAGCATCTTGACAGCGATGCAGGCCAGGACAAACCCAATCAGATAGGCCCCCGCATCGCCCAAAAACAAAAGCCCGCGCGGAAAGTTCACCAACAAAAACCCACCGACTGTGGCTATGACGACCCACAACACCTGAACCGTTTGATCTTGCCCGGTTTGCATCCCGATCAAGCCCAAACCCCCTGCCGTGATCAGGCTGGCAAAGCCGCAGAGTCCGTGCAAGCCGTCAAGCAGGTTGAAGGCTTGACTGGTCCCTGTCAGAACAAGCGCTGACAGCAAAAGAGCGGGCAGGGGCAGGGCAAAGATCGCGTCAAAGGGGGCCAAGCCGATGCGCGGCACCATCGTGCCAAAGATGGTGATTGGCCAGAAAACTGCTGCAGATCCCTGCCGCCAAGCGCCAAGCCGGGGCCACGCGCCGCCCCGTATCTTCGACCACACCGGCCGCAAAAACGGGCAGCGCGCATAGGATAAGTTCCAACAGCAACTGCCCTTGCCCTAAGGGTAAAACCAGCAGCGCACCACACAGGCCCAAGCCGACAGCCACCCCACCAAAGCGAGAGGTGGGCTTGATGTGGCAGGCTTGCACGGCCAGCAAATCTGCGCGCTTATGCGATTGACCCCTGCTTAGAATAACCAAGATGACAGAAATGAAGAAACTGACTGACAATGCGATTTCGGCCATGCACTATGCTTTTTGAAAAAGGAATCTCTGAAGGCGAAAATATACGAAAGTTATATCTATCGATACAAGTGTTGCGCCTTATTGCAACTGGTTTTTTGCAGGTTTTGGCAAGGTTCTGCGAACGGTGCCCAAAATAGGGGTTCTGCAAAAGTAGGTGGCAAGGTGCGGGGGCTTTTGGTTCAGAAGGCGCATCGCGAAGCAGCGGGCGCTAGGCTTGGTGGCGTCTTTGGTCCAAAGCCGTTTCGAACCACCATAGGGGGGCAAACGAGGTCATCTCACATCCAAGTCGCACTGGCGCTTTTGCCTTAGCGGCTAAAGATCAATGACCATACGTTACATTGTGAGTTTGCCGAAATGGCAGTCCGTAGGGGAGTCGAACCCCTCTTACCTGGTTGAAAACCAGGTGTCCTAACCGATAGACGAACGGACCACTGTCGGTGAGAGGCTGTCTAATCAAGGTCTTCGGGAGGCGCAAGAGGAAATTTACAGCTTAAGCAAAGGCCGCATCTTCCAGTCGAAACTGTGGTTTCGACTTGCCGTTCCAGTGGTTGATTTCCAGCCGCCCCGCCAGATGCAGGCGGCGATGGCCAGCATTTTCAAGAGCCTCGCCCAAGGGCGTGTCAAAGGCGTTGAACAAGACGCCGTCGACCCGCCCGCTTGCCCCATCGCCAAAGGTCAGGCGCAGGTGGCCCGTGCCCATGCGACGAGTGGTGACGGCTTGGTCGGCAAAGGCAAAGCGCGGCGCGGGCGAGGAAGCGCCGAAGGGTCCCGCCTGTTCGATCTGTTCTATTAGTTCGACTGTGGCGGCGGTGGGCATCAGAAGCGCTGTGATCTCAATATCCCCCGCGTCTTGCGTGCCGGCCCCTTGGCGTGCCAGCAGCGCCTCCAGCCGTTGCATGGCGGGCAGCAATTGCGCGCGCGTAAGGGTCAGGCCCGCCGCCATCTTATGGCCACCGCCCTTGACGATCAGCCCTTCTGCCGCAAGCCGCTGGATGGCGGACCCAAGATCGACGCCAGTGACAGACCGCGCCGATCCTTTGCCGATATCGCCTTCAAATCCGATCACCACCGCAGGCTTATGCACCGCCTCTTTCACGCGGGCGGCGACGATGCCCACAACGCCGGGGTGCCAGCCGTCTTCGGCGGCCCAAGCCAGCGCGCCATCGGGGCCATGCGCATCCACCTGCGCCAGCGCCAGTTCGCGGACCTGCGCCTCGATCTCGCGGCGTTCGGAGTTGAGCGTTTCAAGCCGCGCGGCCAAGGCTGTGGCCTCACCCTCTTGATCGGTGGCAAGCAGCCGCGCGCCCAGATCGGCTTGGCCAATGCGGCCCCCGGCGTTGATGCGGGGGCCTAGCACAAAGCCCAGGGCATAGGCCGTGGGGGCCTGATCCAGCCGCGCAGAATCGGCCAAGGCGCGCAGGCCCACCCGCTCGCGCCGCGCCATAACCTTTAACCCTTGCCGCACAAAGGCGCGGTTCACGCCGATCAGCGGGGCCACATCGGCCACCGTGGCAAGGGCCACCAGATCCAGCAGGCCCATAAGATCAGGCCCCTGCTGGGCTTGGGCTTTCAGGCGGCGGTTCGCCTCGACCAAGGTTAAAAAGACAACCGACGCGGCGCACAGATGCGACAGATCACCTGTCTCGTCTTGGCGGTTGGGGTTCACCACGGCAAAAGCCTGCGGCAAGGTTTCTGCGCCCAAGTGGTGGTCTAGCACGATGACATCGCACTGTGCGGCAGCGATGGGCTCATGGCTCAACGTGCCGCAATCGACGCAAAGGATCAGATCATGCACCGCGCCAAGTGCGGCCATGGCGGGCACATTTGGGCCATAGCCTTCGTCAATCCGGTCTGGGATGTAGAGCGTGGGCGTCACCCCAAAGTGCCGCAGCCAGACAATCAAAAGCGCTGCCGAAGCGCCACCGTCCACATCGTAGTCGGCAAAGATGGCAATGCGCTGACGTAAGCTGACGGCGTGCAACAGCCGTACTGCAGCCTTTTCCATATCGCGCAGCGACATCGGATCAGGCAAAAGATCGCGCAGGGCGGGGGAAAGGTAAGCCTCTGCAGCCTCGGCCGTGACACCGCGCAGCACCAGTGTCTGGCAAAGGGCGGCCGGCCGGCGCGTCATCTGCCCCATAGCTTCGGCCAAGCGCACAGAGTGCGGCGCGGGCCCAGACCACCGCCGCCCTGTGAGGGAAACATCAACGTTTAAGAATGCGCTCATGGTGCAGGGATGCCGGAAGATGACGGGGGGCGCAAGGGTGGGGGACACGCGGTTGGGGTGACGATAAGGGCGCAAAGCGGCTACATTTAGCCCTCTTATCTTGTGAGTGGAGCGCGATTATGCAGGATTTCGAGGTGCCAATAGGCCCTTGCAAGCAATGAAGGACTGACAAAAACTCACACCAGACCAGTAAGCAATAAAGTGATACCAGTTACTAGAATTTGAGAGGTTGATCTTCACGGTTCCGTCCTCAAAGTCTACTGCCATCATTAAAGGCTTTCACTTTTTTTTCCAGACGGCTCAAACTGGCCGAAATCATATTGGTCATGTCTTTATTATGGGCTGGCCAAAGTGTTGATTCAAAATCATTACCTTGCATTGCGATCGCGGGTACTGTTGTAATGCAACGCGGCTTTTTTGATTCAAGATAGCGATCAATTGTATGGTAACGAGTATCTGCACCCCCAAATTCGAAGGTGGCCAGGGTTTCAATGGCCGAACGATTGTAAATTCCAAATACCATCCCGATGACACTGTTCAGGTGAACAAACTTTTCACTGTCATAAGGGATGACCGCAGAAATTTTAGCATCTTCAGAGAGGTCAGTAAGTATGCCCGAAAACACATCCCAAGATGAGTTTTGTTGATCAAGATACTCTGCAATAACCGCCAAACGCTTTGCCGTTCCGGGGGCAAACACAGCGTCGTCTTCGCATATCTTCAACTGCGGTATGTCCGCATTTTTGGCTTTTGATGCCATATATTTGTAGCTTTGTGCGCAGCCCTTCCAACCATCAACATGGCGCAGGGCCGGAAATGCAGCAAAGCCTGGAAGGCGGTTTTGTTGCGCCGAAAGCCTGCGCGGGGCTTCTTCGGGCAGGCCCAAGACCAAACTGTCGGACGGCAAATCTGTAGTTTCAGTTGCTTTTGAAAATTCCTCAAAGGATAGCACGCCACAGCCATGCAGAGCACGCAGCAACAAGAACTTCATCGAGCCGACATCTTCACGCGGCCTTACAACTGGCGGACAGGTCCACTCTTGCAAACGTTTTTCAACTTGCCGCACGAAACTTTCGACATCATTTGGTGCGACGAAATCAACCAGACCATCGAAATCAGTCTGATGGGCCTGATCAGCCGATTGCTCGGATACAACGAAAGCCCCATGCGACAGGGCTTCGGACAGGCGCGTGGTTTCTAATAAGGCATTTTCAAAATAATGGATGTTGACCACAACTTTCGCACGCGAGATCAGATCCGCCATATGGGCGCCAAAAAGGTTGTTTTCAACTCGAATGTTGACCCGCTTTGAAAGTGCTGCGAGGTAACGGTCACGTCGTGCCGAACCCTGAGCGCCGTAGAACAATACGTCTATATCGCGTTTTTGCGACAGAACCTTTGGCATGGCAATGGGCTGGATCGGCACATAGAACAGTTGCTTCAGCGGAAGACCACGCTCTATCAAAGCAGTTATATTGTCAAACGCATAGTCAAGAATGCCAAGGCAGGGGCGCATACGTTCGAGATAGGCAGTATCAACCCAACGCGAAGCGCGGACCTGTTCCATTTGAAATAAAAAGCAACGCTCTGGGGGTGGCATGCAATCAAACATTTGCGCGGCGATCACTATGTAAAGATCATGTATAAAATCGCGGGGCATTTCAGTAACATGGCTTACCTGTAGCCTGGTTTCCGCCAAAGCCATTGAGACCGCCTCGGCAATAAAAGCCGTATGCTGCGTACTGACCAAACAAACTGTCTTGGCCTTTGCTAGATCCCCTTGCGCTAGTTGATCGCGCAACATCTGCGCATAGTTGTAGAGCACTTCGTTTTCTGGACTGATATCGTAGCGACCATACCAGTCTCGGAAAACAGGCCGAACTTTGCCATTTCTTTTGAACAAAAGTCTGATCGCTGGGCGCCGTGGCGTGCCAATTTTTCTGTCTCTAAGCAACAGGAATCTTAGCCAACCGCGTGGCTTGCCAGAGGCGTGGAACCCTAATTTGCTGAACTGCGAGCGCTTTATTGGCGGGGCGGGTGGTGCCGGCTGCGTCAGGTGGAACGTCAAGTTGGCGACATGATTGGTCACAAAGGAAACTTGCTCAGTTAAACGCGAAACTTGGATGGATAAGTCTGAAATCTGACTGGGTAGATCAAACATCTGCTTAGGCAGATGGGAAATTGTTGAGGTAAAGCGCGAGATATGACCGATCAAATTATTCATTTCCGCCGAGGCTTGATGGGCGATCAATTTGCCGCTACTCATATCCAAAATATGATTGGGCAGTTCAGAAACTTGCAAGGTCAGATCAGAGATCTGTTTGGGGAGATGAGAAACGACAGAAGTGAAATTGGAAATTTGACCGGTCAACAGCGCCAAATCAGCCGAGGCTTGATAAGCAACCAACTGGCCAATGTTTATATCAGAAATATGCTTGGGCAGTTCAGAAACTTGCAAGGTCAGATCAGAGATCTGCTTAGGTAAATCAGAGACTGCTGAGGCGAAGCTTGATATTTGGCCGGTCAACTGCGTCATTTCAACTGAGGCTTGATTGGCAACCAATTTACCTCTCTTCATATTGTCAATCTCGGCCTCAAGATTTAGGATTACAGAGGCCTTCTCTATAGCGGCTTCGCTGCGAAAAATCGAATCTTCCATCAAGCCGCTGAAACCTTTGGAAGTCCAGTCAATGCTATTTGACGCAACTGCTATTTGGTAAATTGGGTTGTCTAAGCCTTCGGAAAACTGAGTGCCATCAATGCCAATTGAGGAAAGTTTCCCCTGACCAGATTGTCGCATAATCGCGGAACCAAATACAATTCTCTGGCCATAGATTACAACATGTTCAAAGTTTTTTTGCAAAAGCGCCTTAAATTCTTCAGCGTAAAGTTCGCGAAGGTGGAATGAGTTTTTGAAATTGCGTTCATCAGAATAGATACGCTTATCTGGGCTTGAGATGATCAGGGCACCATTGGGTCGTAAAACGCGACGCAGTTCTAGCATCATTTCGTCATGTTCCGTGAGATGTTCGATGGTTTCGAATGAAACTGCGATGTCAACACAGGTGTCTGGCAACGGAATCGCGGTGCAAGAGCCAAGCAGAAATTGCAAATTTCCGGCTTTATACTCACTTTGAGCATGGGAGATGGCCTGAGCAGAAATATCTACCCCCCACACTTTCCGCGCATGAGCACTGATCATGGCAGAGCCGTACCCTTCACCGCAGGCGATGTCCAAGACATCTTTGCCAGCTATGAAATCAATGCAGAAATGATAACGATGGAAATGTTCTAGGTAAATGTTTCCAGCGACACCCGGTATGAAGCGTTCACCTGTAAACTTCATCTTTTTCCCCTCGGTGACATTTATTGTTTAATCGAATGATCTTAATTAGTAAAGGAAATCTTCTCAATACATTCCTTTGAAAAACCTTAGGTAAAAAACGTTTAATGTTTGGTTTCCATGGGCTTGCAAAAATTTTATGACAATGAACAATGCAGAGTTTTTCATTCTTTTCACGCCACATCCCTCACCAAACCTGCATCGCCAAACAGCCCCGCGATTTTCCCCTTGCCGTTCAGCATCTCTGCCAGGCCGCCCTGTTCCACCAAGCGCCCCCCTTCAATAAAGGCCACCTCATCTGCCGCCAATACGGTCGATAGGCGGTGGGCGATCAATATCGTGGTGCGGCCGCGGGTCGCGGTAGCGATAGCCTCGCGCACCAGCCATTCGGAGTGGTTGTCCAAGGCACTTGTCGCTTCATCCAGCAGCAGAATCGGTGCGTCCTTCACAATGGCGCGGGCGAGGGACAGGCGTTGCCTTTGGCCACCTGACAGCAGCACCCCGTTTTCGCCCACTTGGGTATCATAGCCTTGGGGCAGGGCTGCGATGAACTCGTGGGCTTGCGCGGCGCTGGCGGCGACTTCTACGTCGGCGTCGCTCGCGGTGCGGCGGCCCATGCGGATGTTTTCGCGCACGGTGGTGGCGAAAAGGAAGGTGTTCTGCCCGACGTATGCCGTGCGTTCCTGCAGCGATTTTCGGGTCACGCCGCGCAGGTCTTGTCCGTCAATCTCGACAGATCCTTCGTTGGGATCATAAAGACGCAACAGAAGGCTCATAATAGTAGATTTGCCCCCACCCGAGGGGCCGACCAGAGCTGTGGTTTTTCCCGCCGGAAAAACCAGCGTCAGATCCTTCAGAGCGTTGCGCTGGGTGTCATAGCTAAAATTCACGCCGCGCAGGGCCACTTCGCCAACTGCCACAGGCAGATCAACGCAGCCTTCCGCGTCTTTCATGGCATCTGGGCGGTCGAGAATGTCAAACATCATCCGCACGCCAACAAAGGCGGCCTCGAGCGAGACGCGCATTTGTGATAGGCGCTTGGCGGGCTCAAAGGCCATCAGCAGGGCTGTGACAAAGGCCATCAACTCGCCAGAGCTTACCTTGGCGCCGGGCACAAACGTTCCCGCACTGACGAGGATTATGATGGCAATAGCCACGCCAGAGAGCGCGTCAATCATCGGCACGGTGACGCTCGTCAGGCGCACGATCGAGTTTGACATCGTCTCCACGTCGCTCACGGCCCTGTTCATCCGCGCCTGCAGCACTTCCTCTAAGCCAAATGCCCGCACCACGCGCAGGCCAAGCGAGGTTTCTTGAATGACCTTTAAAATCTCGGTCAAAGATACCAACTCGGCCTGCATAGTCCGCCGAACACGGCCCAGCACAGCGCGCACACCCAGAACGGCCAGTGGGCCCAAAATCAGGAATACCCCCGACAGCAGGGCATATTGCCAGACCATCACGGCAACCAATCCGGCCAAGGTCAGCGCGTCGCGCACGAAGGATGTGACGATGATGTCAATAATTCCCCGCGCCGATTGGGCAGACGCCGTCACCCGGATCAGGATGTCTGACGACTCCGTCGCATCAAACCAGGCAGCTTTTTGCTGTAGCAACTTGTCGTAAATCTTACGTTGAATATTGGCCACGACGCGGTTGCCGGCCTTGGCCATCGCCACTTGTTGTATGAAACCCGACAGCCCCTTGCCCGTCATGATAACCACCACCGCCCCCGCAACCACGGGTGCGGAATAGGCCAGCGGGTCATTTGAGAGGACGTCAAAGATCGCCTTCATAATCCAAGCCGAGGCTGCGGTGGAACTGGCCACGATCACCATGGCCGCAATGGCCACAGCATAAGTCCACTTTTGCGCCATAAAATTCTCGCGCAGCACGCGGTAAATGGCCTGAAGGATCGAGGTTTGCGCGGTCTTTGAAGCCGTCATTGGGTCTGCACACCTGCTGGCTTGGTGTGAAATAACGCTGACCAAACGCCAGCAAAGAAGGCGCAGGCCTTGATGCGGCCGCGGCGGGTCAGGATCGCGGGGTGCACAAACTTGCAAACAGCCTCCAACAGCGGCGCAAAAGATGCCTTGGAGCCATAATGCTTGCGCGCGACATAGACCTTTGAATTGCCCAAATGCCACGACTTGGTTTTCGTCAGCGCGTCAGATGGGGGGGTGGATCGGCCTGCAGGATGCACCGCCAGTACCCCTGCCGCGATGGCCAGCTTTCCCCGTTGGGCTAGGCGCAGGCACAGGTCGTCGTCCTCATGAAAGAGAAACAGGTTTTCGTCAAAGCCGCTGATCTGATCAAAGATATCTTTGCGCACCATCAAAACGCCACCGCCTAGAAAGCCCGTTGGCTTTAGGGTGCCTGCCGCAGACAAACGGTGCAGCGTTCTTTTGGCGGGTGTCCACCTTTGCCCAACGGACAAAAGCTTACCCCGCACTCTGCCGCGCGCATCGCCCTGCAGGGGGCCAATTGCCACCAAATCTTTGGTCGCGTCTGAAAGCTCAATTAGCAACTGCAGCGATGAAAGAGAGATGCGCACATCAGGATTCATGAACAAAACATAGCGACCCTGCGCTGCTGCCGCCCCAAGGTTGCAGGCAGGTCCGTAGCCTATGTTGTGAGTTGATTGCAGGCACCTAACGCCCTTTGCCGCACAATGCGCTGCCATGGCAGCCGCGTCCGACTGGGCATTATTCACAACGATAACTTCAAATCTTACCCCAGATGCACCAGCGCGCAGCATGTCAAGGCAAGGGGCCAATTCGGAAAGAGAGTGAAAACTAACAATCACGATCGAGCATGTTACGTCACTGCGCACGGGCCCGACGGGGTGCAGACCGAAGGCAAAAGGCGAGGTCAGCGACACGCTCATCGGCATCCTTTTAGACATTCGGATATTTAGGTTCATAGATTTTTGTTCATACAAAAGAGTGTTTTTTCACACAAAAACGCATACTCTAGATAACGCAGGCACAGTTTTGTGTCAACCTTAGAGTAGGTTCTGCCGTCACGCTTCCCCGACCTGTGCTGGTTCTGCGGTGGGGTTTGCGGGAGCCATCCGTTCAGACCCCTCCTCAGCGGCTGCAAAAAGCATTGAAACGCCGGGATATTCATCCGCAAGATAGCGTAAGCACTTGTCACGATCGACAACGATTTGCTTGTCCTCACCCGCGCAAATGATGCCCATCCCCAATAGCTTTGCCTTCCCCTTGAAGAAGGTGCCACGCGAGACTTTGCTAGCCTCGAGATAGAACTTCAACGGCTTGCTTGGCGCATTAAGCAGTACTGAAATAATGGTCAAATATGGATCTCGCATCAGAACACTGGCTTTGCCGAGATCGACATTTCAATTGCATTCAGCGTGTCCAGCCATGTGCGAAGCAATGCGTGATTTGCCATGAAATGAACACACGTTTCATGTAAGTCACTGTTTATGTTTTCATTTACCAGCGACATTTCTTCCTATGGCATTAGATGATGCGTTCACGATAATTTTTTCTCGATGTTTATGGAAGGCAAAAATGGTATATATTTTGTACTGTCTAGCAGGTGTATTTGTAAAACAGAAATGGTTATTTTTAAAACTTCAAAGTATAAAAAATGTACTCTTTGCTCGTTTGCTCGTTTGCTCGTTTGCTCATTTGCTCATTTGCTCATTTGCTCATTTGCTCATGTGACTTGATAATTACCATAAACTTTAGTGTAAACTTACGTATTTTGGTGCAATTCTCCTGCTATGAACCTGTCAAATCATAAATTTTACATAAGTATACCTTAGGAAAAGTACAGCAATATCCAAAAGTTACGGGTGATGGCTTGCAAAAAGATAGCAGGTTCACCGGGCTTTTGATGGCGTGCAGGTCAGGGCGCCTTGCGCCACACGCCATCCACATACCCGTCCGCAGACGGCAAGGTTCATCGTTCAAGCGATGCTTGATGAAGCTCTAGAAAGAACGCGCGCGCCCTTTTTTTGCTGAGCATTGTATACAAGGGTCGAAAAATTGGTCGCCTTAACTGGTGCGGGCACCCGTCGGACCAGAGGCCTTGCCCTACTTTAGCGGGCTGCGGTAGCTCATCCTTCGGATGGATCCGGTTTTGGACCGCATGAGGATGGTTTCTGTCGTGATATAGCCCGGCTCGCGTTGGATGCCGCGCAGGATCGATCCTTGGGTCACGCCGGTGGCTGCAAAGATCACATCGCCGCGCACCAGATCGTCGCGGGTATAGACGCGGTCAAAGTTGGTGATGCCGGCCTTGCGCGCCCGCGCCCGCTCGTCATCGTTGCGAAACATCAACTTGCCGAAGAATTGCCCGCCCATGCATTTCAGCGCTGCGGCCGCCAGCACCCCTTCGGGGGCGCCGCCTGATCCCATGTACATATCAATGCCCGTCACATCGGGTTCGGCGCAGTGCATCACCCCCGCCACATCGCCGTCGGTGATCAGCCGGATCGACGCCCCCGTGCCGCGCAACTCTTCGATCAGCACCTCGTGGCGGGGGCGTTCCAGCACGCAAACGGTGATCTCCATGGTCGAAACCCCCTTGGCCGCCGCAAGCGCCGAGACGCGTTCGGAGGGAGACATGTTGAATGTTACCGTCCCCGGTTTGAAACTGGGGCCGATGGCCAGCTTGTCCATATACACATCGGGCGCGTGCAGCAGCGTGCCGCGCGGGGCCATGGCGATTACGGTCAGGGCGTTGGGCATATCCTTGGCCGTCAGGGTCGTGCCTTCCAAAGGGTCAAGCGCGATATCGACGGCGGGGCCTTTGCCGGTGCCGACCTCTTCGCCGATGAACAGCATAGGGGCCTCGTCACGCTCGCCCTCGCCAATCACCACCACGCCCGAGATGTCGAGCAGGTTCAGCTGATCGCGCATCGCGTTGACGGCGGCTTGGTCGGCGGCCTTTTCGTCGCCGCGCCCGATCAGGGGCGCGCAGGCGATCGCCGCCGCCTCTGACACGCGGGCCAAGCCCAGCGACAGCAGGCGGTCTTGAAAGACTTGGGCTTCGGCAAGGGGCGCAACCATGGCAAATTCCTTCGATCCAAGGGCATGTCGCCCCTGTATCGGGCGGGGGGGTCTGCGGCAAGGACGGTTGCGCTAACGTTAAACTTCTTCAATGCGCAGGGCGACAGGCGCACCCACCAGCACACCGGTTCCGGCAAAATGACCCAAGGCGTGGTCGATATCCTCGCGCGTGGCCTTGTGCGTGACGATCAGCACCGGTGCATTGGCCCCGGGGTGGCCGTATTGGCGCATCTGGTCAATCGAGACGCCCGCCTCGCCCAAACAGGTGGCGATCTTGGCCAAGGCGCCGGGCTTGTCCAGCAGCGTCATGCGCAGATACCACGCGGCGGGCGTGGCGGTTTTGGCCGCAATCGGTTGGGCAAGGCTGGCGGCGGGTTGGCCAAAGGTCGCAAGCCGCGTGCCGCGCGCAAGATCCATCACATCGGCCATAACGGCCGATGCGGTAGGCCCCTCTCCAGCACCTGCGCCGCGCAGCACGATTTGCCCGACCGAGTCGCCCTCCAGAACCACCATATTTGTGCCGCCTTGCAACTGGCCCAAGGGGCTGTCGGCTGGCACAAGGCAGGGTGTCATGCGTTGCTCTAGCCCGCGGCCCGTCATCTGTGCCACGCCCAACAGTTTGATCCGGTAACCCATGTCACGCGCCAGCCCGATGTCATCCAGCGAGACGTTCTGGATCCCCTCTAACTCCACTGCGTCAAACGACACCTGCGTGCCAAAGGCGATGGCTGACAATAGCGACAGCTTATGCCCCGCATCAATGCCGCCCACGTCAAGGTTCGGATCAGCCTCTAGGTATCCCAGCTTAGCGCATTCGTCGAACAGCACGTTATAGCCTTGGCCTGTGGCTTCCATCCGGGTCAGGATGTAATTGCAGGTGCCGTTCATCACGCCGATCACGCGGCGGATTTGGTTCGCGGCCAAGCCTTCGGTCAGGGCCTTGATCACGGGAATGCCGCCCGCCACAGCCGCCTCGAACCGGATCACGCGGCCTGCGGCTTCGGCCGACAGGGCCAAGGCATGCCCGTGATGCGCCAAAAGCGCCTTGTTGGCGGTAACCACATCATGCCCTGCGGCAATAGCGGCCTCGGTCGCCAAGCGGGCAGGGCCCTCATGACCGCCCATCACCTCGACAAACACATCAATGTCGCCGCGTTTGGCCAAGGCTACCGGGTCGCTTTCCCAAGCATAGGACGACAGATCCACGCCGCGCGCCTTCTTCGGGTCGCGGGCCGATACGGCCACAATCTCAACCTTGCGGCCGGCGCGCGCCGCCAAAAGGTCGCCGTGGCGCTGCACAATCTTGACCACGCCAAGGCCAACCGTGCCAAGGCCTGCCAATCCGATACGCAGGGCGGGAAGTTGGGTCTGGCTCATTTTGGACCTCGGGCTTTGACTGTGCGGTTTTTGTTAGCCTTTTAGCACGGCCAACGCAACGCGGTCAGGGCGTCACAGTGTCTGACCAAGCCTGCAAATCGGCGGCCTTCACGCTCAGCGACACATCCGCGCCCCTCAGTTCGGCGGGGCTTGCCTGCAGATCCCCCAAAGGCAGCAGTGCAGGCGTGGCCCCCGTACCCGGGGGCCACTGCACGGCAGGATAGGCCGCACAGGCCGAGAGGAGACAGGCAAGAATGATATGGCGCATAGGCTCAATCCTAATGCCAGATGGCATCAATGGCAAACATCCCCTCACCCGATTAATGCGCGGGGCGGATGAAGGTGCCGTTGCGCAGTTCGGCCATAGCTTGGCGAATTTCGGCATCGGTGTTCATCACAATCGGGCCGTGCCATGCAACAGGCTCTTGCAAGGGCGCGCCCGAGATCAGCAAGAACCGCAGCCCGTTTTCGCCCGCCTGCACCGTCACCTCGTCGCCTGCGCCAAAGGTGATCAGCGTGCGGTTGCCCGACATATCGCGGATATTGACCTCTTGGCCTTGCACTTCCTTTTCCATAAGCACGCCGCGCGGGCGACTGGCATCGCGGAAATCACCTGATCCTTGAAAGACGTATGCAAAGGCGTTGCGCCGCGTGTCGACTTTAAAGGTCTTGCGCCGCCCTTCGGGCACAAAAATGTCCAAGTATTGCGGATCCGCCGCGATTCCGTCGACCGGACCGCGCTTGCCGCGAAACTCGCCCACGATCACTTTCACCACGGTGCCGTCATCTTCCAAGATGTCGGGAATATCGCGGCCCTTGACGTCTTGATACCGCGGCGCTGTCATCTTGAGCGCTTTGGGCAGGTTGGCCCAAAGCTGAAAGCCGTGCATCTGGCCCTTGGCGTTGCCAAAGGGCATCTCTTGGTGCAAAATCCCCGAACCGGCCGTCATCCACTGCACATCGCCGCCCTTCAGCGTGCCCCGATTGCCCAAGCTGTCGCCGTGTTCGACAGTGCCTGCCAGAACGTAGGTAATGGTTTCGATGCCCCGATGCGGATGCCACGGAAATCCCGCCATGTAATCGCGCGCGGCCTCGCCGCGAAAATCGTCAAACAGCAAAAAGGGGTCGGTGTCACTGGTCTGGCCAAAACCGAAGCCACGATGCAGATGCACGCCGGCCCCTTCCATCGTGGGGCGGGCAAGCATGGCGCTTTTGACAGGGCGGATCGACATGGGGGGCTCCTTTTTGCTGTGTCATTAACTTAGTGTGGCGTCGCGCTTTGCGCCAGATGTGCAAAGGTGCTGCCATGCACCAAATGTTGCGCATCTGCGCACAAAGCCCGCGCCTTTGGCCCAAGTTTTGCCCAAGCCCGACACGCCTTGTCGCCCAAAGGCCAGTTCTTCGCGCGAAGGTCTTGAATAAGGAACAAAAACCCGCAACACTTCACGCGGGTTAAGGGGAGTGCGCGATGCGCTATTCGGGCTGGAAGGTCATCACCGAGGGGCTTTTGGGCAACACAGGCTGGGGCCGCGCATGGCGTGATCCGGCGCCGAAGGCCGAGTATGACGCCATCGTGATCGGCGGCGGCGGGCATGGGTTGGCCACGGCCTATTATCTGGCCAAAAACCATGGACTGACCAATATCGCCGTGCTGGAAAAGGGCTATCTCGGCTCTGGCAATATCGGGCGCAACACCACGATTGTGCGGGCCAACTACTTCTTGCCGGGCAACTCGGAATTTTACTCCCATTCGCTGAAGCTGTGGGAAAAGCTGGAAGGCGAGCTGAATTACAACGTCATGCATTCCCAGCGCGGCCATATCATTCTGTTCCATTCCGATGGGCAACGGGATGCCGCGGTGCGGCGCGGCAATGCGATTGTCAACCAAGGCGACGATGCCGAGTTGCTGTCTGTGGCACAGCTTAAGGATATGCTGCCCTATCTTGACTATAATCAAACCCGCTTTCCCATCTATGGCGGCTTGATCCAGCGCCGCGCAGGCACAGCACGCCATGATGCCGTGGCGTGGGGCTATGCGCGGGCGGCGGATAAGTTGGGGGTCGATCTGATCCAGAATTGCGAAGTGACGGGCATTGATACGGTGGATGGCAAGGTCATCGGCGTGCAAACCACGCGCGGTGCGATCCGTGCCAAAAAGGTCGGCATGGTGGTGGCGGGGCGGTCAAGCCAAGTCGCCGCGATGGCGGGTATGCGCTTGCCCATCGAAAGCCATGTGCTGCAAGCCTTTGTCACCGAAGGGCTGAAGCCCGTGATCGATCATGTCGTCAGCTACGGCATGGGCCACTTCTACATCAGCCAGTCCGACAAGGGCGGTTTGGTGTTTGGCGGCGATATCGACATGTATTCCAGCTACGCCTCGCGCGGCAACCTGCCGATGGTGGAACATGTGATGGAGGCGGGGATGACCCTGATGCCCATGCTGGCGCGTGCGCGTGTGCTCCGCTCGTGGGGGGGGATCATGGATATGACGCCGGACGGCTCGCCCATCATCGACAAGACCCACATTGACGGCCTGTTCATCGACGCTGGCTGGAACTACGGCGGCTTCAAGGCCGCCCCTGCCTCGGGCTGGTGCATGGCCCATCTGATGGCCACTGGCCAAAGCCACGAGGTCGCCCGCCGCTTCCGCCTTGACCGGTTCCGCACCGGCCATGTGATGGACGAAGAAGGCACCGGCAGCCAACATAATTTGCACTAGGGGGAGCGATGATCCTGTCACACTTGCACCTTAGCCCAAACCTTGCAGCCTCCGGCGGGGATATTTTTACACATATGAAAGGGGATTTCATATGTGCCCAAATATCCCGGGGTGAGGCCGCAGGCCGAGGGGCAGCGCCCCTGCTTTCTTCTTTTGAAAGGGCAATCCCATGCGCCTGACCTGCCCGCTGTGCGGCACCCGTGACCGGCGCGAGTTTTATTACTCGGGGTCGGAAGATTACCTCAACCGCCCCGCAGAAGGCGCGCCGATCGAGGCTTGGGATGATATGTTGCACCTACGTACCAACCCTGCGGGGGTGACTAAGGACCTTTGGTATCATGAGACTGGCTGCGGGTCGTGGCTGCTTGTGACGCGCAACACTATCACCCATGCCGTGCTGGCGACCGAACTGGTTGCCGCGCGCAAAGGCGGTGCTGCATGAGGATCGCAGGCAAGGGTCTGATCGACCGCACCAAGCCCGTTTCGTTCACCTTTGACGGCAAAAGCTATTTCGGCTTTGCGGGCGACACGCTGGCCTCGGCGCTGATGGCCAATGGTGTGCGTCTGGTCGGGCGCAGCTTTAAATACCACCGCCCGCGCGGCATTTTGACCGCAGGCCCCGAAGAGCCCAACGCGATGGTTGAGGTGCGCGATGGCGCAAGCCAATCGCCCAACACCCGCGCCACCGTGCAAGAGATATACGATGGGCTTGCCGCGCAAAGCCAGAACCGGTGGCCCTCGCTGCGCTATGATTTGCTGTCGGTCAACGATCTGGCAGCACCCTTCCTAAGCGCTGGATTTTATTACAAAACTTTCATGTGGCCACGCGCTTTTTGGGAAGGGCTTTACGAACCTCTGATCCGCCGTGCTGCAGGCCTTGGCCGGTTGAAGCCGCAAAATGAAACTGCGTCTTATGAAAAGGCCTTCGCCTTTTGCGATCTTTTGGTGATCGGCTCTGGCCCTGCGGGCCTGATGGCAGCACTTACCGCCGCCCGCGCTGGTGCCGATGTGATCTTGGCCGAGCAAGACAGTCTGATGGGGGGCCGCCTGCTGTCTGGCGCCGGCACCCTTGGGATGCCTTGGGTTGACGCCACCTTGGCTGAACTGCGCGGCCTGCCCAATGTGCGGCTGATGGCGCGCACCACTGTGGTTGGCGCCTATGACCAAGGCACCTACGCCGCGCTTGAACGGGTGGGATTGCATGTGCCCGCCGCCCCGCATCTGCCGCGCGAGTGTTTTTGGCGTATCGTGGCGGGTCAAGCCATTCTGGCCACCGGCGCTTTGGAGCGCCCCATTGCCTTTGACAACAACGACCGGCCGGGCATTATGCTCGCCTCGGCGGCCCTGACGTATCTGAACCGCTTTGGCGTGGTACCCGGTCAAAAGATCACGCTCTTTGCCAACAACGATCACGCCCGCCAAGCCGTGCGCCAGTTGATGGCCGCAGGCGTGCAGGTCGTGGCCATCTTGGACAGCCGGGCTGATGCCTCAACCGTGGAAGAGTGCCCCGTCTACCTGAGTGCTGCCGTCACAGACACCCAAGGCCGTCATGGCCTGACCCAAATCTCGGGCACCCATGCTGGCGGCGCGTTTAAGATCGACACCGATTGCCTGCTGATGTCTGGCGGTTGGAACCCCTTGGTCAACATTGCCTGCCACCAAAACGCCAGACCCATATGGCGCGAGGATATCGCAGCCTTTGTCCCGCAGCCCGGCATGGTGCCGGGCCTTGCGGCGGCAGGGTCAGCGAACGGGGCCTTTTCGACCCAAGCCGCCCTGCGCGAGGGGGCCGATGCAGCAATAGCCGCGCTGACAGAACTTGGCCGCAGCGCTGCGGCGCCCGACCTGCCGCAAGCCGAAGACGCGCCCTACCGGTTGCAAGCGCTTTGGGCCTTGCCGGGCAAGGGCCGCGCTTGGCTGGATTTTGCCAATGACGTCACCGTCAAGGATGTGAAACTCGCCGCCCAAGAAGGCTATACCTCGGTCGAGCATATGAAGCGCTATACGACCCAAGGCATGGCCCCCGATCAGGGCAAGAATTCCAACGTTTCGGCCTTGGCCGTGCTGGCCGATGCCACGGGGCGCGGCATTGCCGAAACCGGCACCACCACCTTCCGCGCGCCTTTCACACCTGTGTCGATCGGCGCCTTGGGCGCAGGCGGGCAGGGGGCAGGCTTTGCGCCGCAGCGGTATATGACCTCTGACCAAGCCTCGCGCGACCGCGGGGCCCCGATGGTCGAGGCGGGGCTGTGGTACCGCCCCTCATATTTCCCCAAGCCCGGCGAAACCACATGGCGGCAGTCTTGCGACCGCGAGGTGTTGACGGTGCGCTCCACGGTTGGTGTGGCGGATGTGTCGACCTTGGGCAAGATTGATATTCAGGGGCCCGATGCCGTGCGCTTTTTGGATTTTGTCTACACCAACACCTTCTCAACCCTGCCTGTGGGCCGCGTGCGCTATGGCTTGATGCTGCGCGAAGACGGCTTTGTGCTGGACGATGGCACCACCGCCCGCTTGGGCGATACACACTATCTGATGACCACCACCACCGCCGCCGCAGGCCAAGTGATGCGGCATCTGGACTTTGTTCATCAAGCCTATTGCCCCAAGTGGCAGGTGCGCTTCATCTCTGTCACTGAAAGTTGGGCGCAGTTTGCCGTGGCGGGGCCCTTGGCCAAGATGCTGCTGAACGCGCTTTTGGATCAGCGCATCGACGACTTCCCCTTCATGACCTACGGCGAAGTCTCGGTCGAAGGGGTGAAGGCGCGCCTTTTTCGCATTTCGTTCTCGGGCGAAGAGGGCTACGAGATCGCCGTGCCCACCGCCTACGGCGAGGCGCTTTTCCGCGACCTTCTGGCTAAGGCCGAAACTTTGGGCGGCTGTGCCTACGGGATGGAGGCGCTGAATGTTATGCGCATCGAGAAGGGCTTTATCACCCATGCCGAAATCCATGGGCGCATCACGGCCTTTGACATCGGCATGGCCAAGATGGTGGCGTCCAAGAAAGACTGCATCGGCAAGGCTGCCAGCCAGCGCCCGGGCCTGATCGGACCGGAGCGCGAACAACTCGTCGGCCTGCGCCCCATCACCCAAACCGAGATCGGGGCAGGGGCGCATTTGTTTAACCCCGGCGATAAGGCCGAACGTGTCAACGACCAGGGCTATGTCACCTCGGTCTGCTGGTCGCCGGTGTTTGAAAGTTATCTGGGTCTGGCCTTTCTCAAAGACGGCCGCGCGCGATATGGCCAGCGCGTCCGCTTGATCGATCATATGCGCAAAACCGATGTGCTGTGCGAGGTAAGCGATCCCGTCTTCCTCGATCCGGAAGGAGCAAAACTGCGTGCCTAATCTCATCGCCAAATCTGCCCTCTTTGGCCGCGCGCCCCTTACCTTGTCGGGCACCACTCTGGCTGAGGCACAGGTGGGAACACTTACCTCTGTCGCGGTCTTTCCGGGCAAACTGACCAAGGTCAAGAAAACCCTTGGTGGCTTTCCTGCCCCCAATACCGTGGCGGGCAATCTGATTTGGACTGGCCCCGAACAGGTCTTTGTTCTGGGCCCAGTCCCCGATTTGACCGGTCTTGCCGCCGTCACCGACCAAAGCGGCGGTTGGGCTGCCCTGCGCCTGTCAGGCCCAATGGCCGCCGATGCCCTGATGCGCCTCTACCCCCTCGATCTACGTGCCGCCCACTTCCCCAAAGACACCTGTGCCCGCGCCCCTTTGGGCCATATGCAATCCATTCTGATCGCCGAAGAGGCAGGCTTTTTGATCCTGATCTTCCGCTCTATGGCCCGCACCGCTTGGCACGAGATCGAAACCGCCCTGCACGCTTTGACGGCCCGCACCGCAGCCATCTGAAACCTCTGCGCCCCGCCAACGCGACGGCCGTCGAACCTTGTCTGGGTACCAGCGCGTTTCGTTCGCAAACTGACTTCGCCTTCATCGACGTTGCCTTCGGTCCCTTGACCGATATCGCGCTGGCCGACGACTCGGCCTATGATCCAGCAGACCTTGAAATGCTTCCGCCGATCCGGGTGCGCTGCCTCACCGGTCAGGACGTCAAGCCCTTTGAATTCTTTCGCCAAGAAACCAACTAACGATCCATCGAACCCAGAGAAGGTTGGACCGCAGTCGCTTCTTCACCCCCTTTCATACTTGCGTAAATATCCCACGGGGTGATGAGCGATCAGAAATCCTCCAGTGGAGGATTTCCGTGAAGAACGCCCGGCCCGTGGCCAGGCTGGGGGGTGTGAAACCCCCGCGCGCTGGCCGCAAGCGCGGCGCTGGACAGATCGGCCCTGACACCCGATATAAGCCCTATGGCTTTACCGAATGGTTTCTTGGATGAATTGCGCACCCGTCTGACCCTGTCGCAGGTTGTCGGGCGCAAAGTCACGTGGGATGCGCGCAAGTCCAACATGGCCAAGGGCGATTATTGGGCGCCCTGTCCCTTCCATCAAGAAAAGTCGCCCTCCTTCC
>CANIKY010000012.1 GCA_947468085.1 Paracoccaceae bacterium
TGACACGGGCTGCGGCGCAAGTGCCGCTGTCGTGGGTTGGCGTCGCCAAGGGCGATACCGTGCGGCTGGCGGCTTATCCCGAAGGTTGCGTCTTTCGTCGGGCGATGATTGCCAGTCTGGAAGGCGCCGGCAGGCCGTGGCAAGTGGCCGTGCAAAGCAGCAGCCATGCCGGCATCTTTGCCGCCGTGCGCGCGGGTGTTGCGGTGAGTGCTGTGGCCACCGGCACAGCGCCGCCCGATCTGTATGAGGGCGGCGAAGGCCTGCCCGCCCTACCCCGCATACCTGTGTATCTGGTGGCAGCGGCCAGCCTGCGGCCCATAGCGCGGCGGTTGGAAGCGGCCCTGATGACACAAATGCTGACTTGGGCAGACCGATGATCCTAACGCCAGACTTGTTGCTGCGGGCTTATGCGGCCGGGGTTTTCCCCATGGCCGAGGGCCGCTGTGACCCCGTGATCCACTGGATCGACCCGCAACGCCGCGCAGTCTTTCCGATGTCAGGCTTTCACCTCTCACACAGTTTGGCGCGCCATATTCGCCGCACCCAACCGCGCGTTACGGTGGACGCGGATTTTGCAGGCGTGGTGCGCGGCTGCGCCAATCGGCCCGAAACATGGATCAACGCCGAGATTTTTGCCGCCTACGCTGCGCTTTTTGATCAAGGTCATGCGCATAGTTTGGAGGTTTGGCGGGGGCCTGAACTGATCGGCGGCATCTACGGTGTGGTATTGGGGGCGGCGTTTTTTGGCGAGAGTATGTTTTCAGCACAGGTGAACGGCTCAAAAATGGCGCTGGTCTATTTGATGCATCGCTTACAGGCGGGCGGATTTAAACTGTTTGACGTGCAGTTCATGACCGACCATCTAGCCAGCCTTGGCGCGGTTGAAATCTCGCGTGCAACCTATCGCAAACGCTTGGGCGAGGCCTTAGCCGCACCCGCCCAGTTTGCCCCCCAAGGTTACCCGCCAGAACCAGAGGCGGGCTTTGTACTATCGAGCGTGTCAGGCACATCACACCTCAGCACCCAGACATCATAGCGCGGATGATCCAGCGCCGAGAGTGCGGGGCTAGAGGCCACCATCCAGCCGTGAAAGACGGGGTCGGTCAGGCCGGAATCAAGGATGGTGACATGGGCAAAGGCATCGCTGAGCGGGCTATCAACCGGATAGCGGCATTCATCCAGCCGCAAAGTCAGGCGGCCTTCAACCTGCAGTTGCCCAGGCGCCAGATCATAGTCAGCCACAGTCCCCGTCAGGCGGTCTAAAAGGCGCACCACACCGCCCGTGGCCACAACCACTTGGGCCGATGCCGCAACAGCCAATCCGACGACGAGCGCTCCGGCAAGGCCTAGGCGGGTCAGGGCGGTCACGGGGCCTTGTCCGCACCGCTTGCCGGTTTGGACCCGACGAACTTCATCAAAAGCGACACCAAAGAGACCGCCCCTTGGGTGTCTTCAATCTCTTCGCCCGGGGCCAACACATCGGGCATCCCGCCGGGTTGCAATTCGATGAAGTTACCCCCCAACAGCCCTTCGGAAGATATAAGAACCGCGCTATCACTGGGCAGTTCAAGGCCCTTGTTCAACGAAAGAACCGCATCGGCCATATAGGTCTGCGGGTTGAGCGTCACCTGCGTCAGCGTGCCCACCTTGACCCCTGCAAGCTTTACATCCGACCCAAGGCTGACCCCTTCGATCGAGCGGAACGAGGCGCGCAGATCATAGGTATCTTGGCCCCCGCCCAAGCCAGCCCCTTTTCCAGCGAAGATCGCAAAACCCAAGGCGGCAGCCACAACCAGCACACCGGCGGCAATCTCTAGCTTGTTTTCGGCCATGATCTGCCCTGCCTTTGGTGCAAAATTATTGGGGCGTCCACGCTTCGTAATCCGAACGTGCCACGGGGGGGGCGCGGCGAATGGATCCGGTGGGCGCATAAGCTGCCACTGTACCGGTCAGGTTTTCCAGATGGGGCTCTTCCCACGATTTGTGCGCCAAAGGGGCTGTGGTGGGCGGATGGTCCCAAGTGTGGTGCAGCCAGCCGTGCCAATCGGGCGCTACGCGCGAGGCTTCCATCTCGCCATTGTAAATGACCCAGCGTTTCTTGCCATCGGCGGTTTGGTAATACAGGTTGCCTTGGCCATCTGCGCCCACTTTAACACCGCGCCGTGCGGTGAAAAGTTGGGTGCCTAAGGTCTGGCTGTTCCACCAAGTCACTGCGCGCTTTAGAACAGACATGGCTGACCTCCAGATGGTTTGAGGTTCTATGCCGGAAAAGGGCGAAGAGGTCCAGAGGTGGCACAAACGAGTTTTCTGCGAAAACTCTGCCAAACGATCTTTCTGCGAAAGATCGACAAGAAAATTTTCGCAGAAAATTTGTGGGCGCACCGCTTAGCGCCCAAGCGCTTTTCCCATGGCGGCCCAAAGCACCTCGACCGGTTCTACGCCCACCGAAAAGCGGATGAACCCCGGCGCCACCGCATCCCCCCACCGCGCGCGGCGCTCTCCGGCCGAATGTGTGCCGCCGAAAGATGTGGTTTGCGTCACATAGGCGCAGCGCGACAGGAAATCCTCGGCCTCAGCCTCGCCTTCCAACTCAAAGGTCAGCAAAAAGCCAAAACCGCTCATCTGCCGCTTGGCGATGGCATGGGCGCGGTCGGCGGGCAGGCCGGGATAGCGCAGGGCTTTGATGCGCGGATGCAGGGCCAAGCGTTGCGCAATGGTCTGAGCGCTGGCGCACATGCGGGCCAAGCGTACCTCCAGCGTTTCAAGGCCACGGTGCAACAGCCATGCCTCAAACGCCCCGGGGACCGAGCCTGACAGTTTGCGCCACTCGGCCACCCGCGCCATCAACGCCACATCGCGCCCCGCGACATGGCCATAAAGCACATCGGAATGGCCTGCAGGGGCCTTGGTGTCAGCGGCCACCACCAGATCGGCACCCAGATCCAGCGGGCGTTGCAACAGGGCCGTCATCGTGGTGTTATCCACAATCAACTTCGCCCCCACGGCATGGGCCTTACGCGCGGCCAAAGCCAGATCGCAGCAGTCAAGCCCCGGGTTAGAGGGGGTTTCGACAAAGACCACCGACGCGCCGCTGAAATCGGCAAGGTCCATATCGGCCGTGGCAATCAGGCGCACCTTAACGCCCAAGGGGGCTAGGAACTGATCCGTCAACAGGCGGGTTGTGTAGTACCCGTCCGACGGCAAGATCACCTCGCAGCCAGCCTTGCAGGTGCAAAACAAAGCCGCCGCAATCGCGGCCATACCAGAGGGAAACCCCACAACAGGGGCACCTTCCAAAATGGCCAGCTGCTCTTCAACTTCTTCCCAAGTGGGCATCGCCATACGGCCATATTTAAAGGCCGCATTCTCCAATCCCGGCAAATGATAGGTCGTGGCCGAAACCAAGGGCGGAACGATGGGATCGCCGCGCCCTAACCTTTCCGCCCTATGGTGCAGCATATCGGCAAAGCGGCGGTCTGACGTCATGGCGAGGTTCCTATCCAACGAAGGCCGAAGGTTTCACCCCCCCGAACCCTCGTAGAGTATTTACGCCAAGATGAACTTATTCAAGCCGTGCTGGAAAGCCTGCCGCGCGCAGGTCGGTGCCAAGCGCATCTTCCAGCAGTTTGACGATCTGGGTCGATTGCGCCTGCCCGCCATAAACCGCCTTGCCCTTCATAAAGGTTTGGTTGGTCAGCGAGGCAAGATCCAACGGCACGCCGTATTCCTTGCCAAACCCCATGGCGAAGCCCAGATCCTTCAGCGCCAGATCCATCGTGAAGGCGATGTCGTAAGAGCCGTTCAAGATCAACTGGCCTTCGGTTTCATGCACGAAGGAAGACCCCGACGAGGCTGTAATCGCCTCCCAAGCAGTTTTCAGATCAAGGCCGCCGCGTTTGGCCAGCATCAAAGCCTCGCCGTCGGCGACAAGGTGGATGAAGGCCAGCATATTGGTGATAACCTTGATCACCGCCGCCGACCCAAGCGGCCCCATGTGGAAAATCTTGTCGCCAATCGCCTGCAAGGCGGGGCGGTGCAGGTCGAACAGGTCTTGGTCGCCGCCCACCAGCACAGTGATCTCGCCGCGTGCTGCCAGATGAACCCCGCCGGTTACCGGCGCTTCCAGCATCCGCACGCCAAAGCCCTGCGCAAGCTCGCCCAAGCGCAGCACATCTTCCCGCCCGAGGGTAGAGTTTTCCACCCAAGTGGCCCCTTTGCGCATCGCAGGCAAAATCTGCGTCAGAACGGCTTGCGACACAGCAGGCGATGGCAGGCAGGTGAAGATATGATCCACCCCCGCCGCAAGCTCTGCCGGAGAGGCCGCAACCTTTGCCCCCATCGCCGCATGGCGGGCCGCAAGGTCGGTGTTGCGGTCGTAAACCGTGACCTGATGACCAGCGCGGATCAGACTGGCGGCCAGATGGCCGCCCAGATTGCCAAGCCCGATATAGCCGTAATTCATTCCGCCCACCCAACGATGCCTTTCACTTCGCAGAAATCATGAATGCCCCAATCGGCATATTCGCGCCCGTTGCCCGATTGCTTATAGCCGCCAAAGGGGGCGAATGTATCCCAAGCGGGATAGTTCAGGTTCACCGTGCCCGCCCGCAGACGGCGGGCGACAGGCTTGGCCTCTTCAACACTTCCCGCGATATAGGCGGCAAGACCGTAAGGCGTGTCATTGGCCATCTCGACCGCGTGGTCGATGCTGTCATAGGGCAGAATCGACAGAACCGGCCCAAAGATTTCCTCGCGCGAGATGGTCATGTCGTTGGTCACATGGCCAAAGATCGTGGGCTTCACAAACCAGCCGTGGTTCAGGCCCTGCGGACGCCCGATGCCCCCACAAACCAGCGTGGCGCCTTCGTCGATGCCCGCCTGAATAAGCCGCTGCACCTTATCAAACTGCAGTTTCGAGATCAGCGGGCCCATGGTCGTTTCGGTTTCCATAGGGTCGCCTACCACCACCGCTGCGGCAGCTTCCGCGGCATGACCCAAGGCTGCCTCATGCAGTTCGGCAGGCACAAACATCCGCGTGGGCGCATCGCAGCTTTGGCCGGTGTTGCCAAAGCACGCCTCGACCCCTGCTTTGACAGCAGCGGCAAGATCAGCACTGGGCAGGATGATATTGGGCGATTTGCCGCCCAGTTCTTGGGCCACACGCTTAACCGTGGGCGCAGCGGCCGCAGCCACGGCGGTGCCTGCGCGGGTGGATCCGGTAAAGGACACCATATCCACATCCGGATGCGATGACATCCGCGCGCCAACATCCAACCCCGTCCCGTTGACAAGGTTGAACACGCCCGCAGGCACCCCCGCCTTATGGCAGACATGGGCGAACAGAACCCCCGACATCGGCGCAATTTCGGACGGTTTCAGCACCATCGTGCAGCCCGCAATCAAGGCCGGAGCCACTTTGCAGGCGATCTGGTTCATCGGCCAGTTCCACGGCGTGATCAGCGCGCAAACACCGATGCCTTCGTGCACGATCCGCGTGGTGCCGCGCATATATTCCCACGCCATAGCCTCGGCAGCTTTGATCGTGCTTTCGATATGCACTTGGCCCGCCCAAGCCTGCGCGTCGCGCGCCCATTCGATGGGCGCGCCCATCTCGGTGCTCATGACTTGGGCGAATTCCTCGTACATCTCGTTATAGGTGTCAAGGATGCGTTTAACCAAGGCGATCCGCTCGGCCACAGGGGTCACTGTCCAAGCGGGAAAGGCCGCTTTGGCGATGGCGATGGCTGTGTCAATGTCGACCATATCGCCCAAGGCGACTTGGGCCACGATCTCTTCGGTCGCGGGGTTTTCCACCCCCATCCGCGCGCTGGAATGGGGGGTGACCCAAGCGCCACCGATGTAGAACTTTTCCATATGTGCCGGAACCATCATATCCTCACTTGAAATGGATGTTGTATTTGGCGCGGATGGCAGCGTCGATCTGGGGATCAATCACGTTGCCTGCGCGCGACAGAATTTCATTCTTGCGCTCGATGGCCTTGTCAAGCAAGACGGGCTTGCCTGCCTCGTTCCATTCCTTCGGGCTCATCCGGTTGGCGACTTTGGGATAGATATACTCGGTTTGCATCAGTTTGAGCGTTTGATCCGACCCCAGATAATGCCCCGGCCCGCCCAAGCAGACCTCTTTCATCGCCTCGATCGAGGTTGAATCTTCCGTCACCTCGATGCCGCGCACGCAGCGCATGGCTTGGCCCAAAAGGTCATCGCCCAAGATCAGGCTTTCCATGCAGAACCCCAAAAGCGAGGCGTGCATGCCGACCGCTTCATAGCACATGTTCAATCCGGCCAGACCTGCCAGCGTGTTGGTGATGCCCTGTTCCCATCCGGCCTGCATATCAGGCAGTTTGCTATCGGAAATCCCCGAAGCAGCCCCGCCAGGCAGGTCGTAAAAGCGGTGCATTTGCGCACAGCCTGCGGTCAGCAAAGCCTGCTCGGCACTGCCGCCCGACATCGCCCCCGTGCGCAAGTCTGACACAAAGGGCCATGTGCCAAAAATCGCCGGCGCACCCTTTTTGATGGCGTTGACATAAACCACCCCCGCCAAACATTCCGCCATAGCCTGCACAATCGCCAAAGCGATCGGGGCCGGAGCGGTCGCCCCCGCCTGCCCCGCACTCAACAGCAGCATCGGCATGCCGCGCCGGATACAGTCTTCCATCACGCGGCAGGATTCTTCGGCAAACTTCATCGGCGGAACGACAAAGCAGTTGGAGTTACTGACAAAAGGCCGCTCTAGCCACTTATCCTCGCCGCCTGCGACCTGATGCAGAATGTCAAAGGCGGGGGCGACGGCGTCGGGGTCAAAAAAGCTGGTGCCGACGTGCTTTTTGGTGCCCGCAAGGCAGGCATACAGCGTGTTCAGGTCCATATCGACGTTGTCGATCACATCGCGGCACACCATCGTGCGCTGGTAGAAGTGGATGTTGTCAAGGTTATCGACCAAGCGTGCTGCATCATACAGATCTTGCGCGGTCGAATCGCGGTAGTCCAGCGTGATCGGGTCAACGATATGCACAGCAGCCCCTGCCGTGCCGAAATGCACATTGGTGCCCGACAAATGCAAATCATGGCGGGTGTCGCGGGCGTGCAGCGTGATGTTGCGCGCAGCCACCGCCAGCATATCTTCGACCAAGGCACGCGGAAAGCGGATGCGCCCGTCATCGCCCAAAATCGCCCCCGCGCCAGTCAAAATTTCCACCCCCGACGAGGGCGCGTTCGACAGGCCGATCACCTCTAGCGCCTCTAGGGCCGAGGCATGGATTTTCGCCATCCCCGCCTCGGTCAGCGGCTTATAGGTGCCTCCGGGCAAGCCACCGCGCACGGGGCGCACGTCATCGGCCAAGGGCGCTGCCCGCATGGCCACGCGGGCCTGACGCCCACCGGAACGGCCAGACCGCGCCCGTGCAGGTTCACAAATGTCTCCAAGATCGCTCATCGCTTTGCCCTTTCATCTTGGCATAAATACTCCGGGGGTGCGGGGGCTGGCCCCCGCTTTGCCCCTTGGTTACATCTTCACGCGCGCCGCTTTGGGGTCATACATCGGCACCAAAGAGGCCACGGCCTTGTGCCGCACGCCTGCGACTTCGATTTCATAGCTGCTAGCCAGCACCTCCGCCTCACTTTGGCCTTGGCAGGGCACATAGCCCAACCCAATCGCCCCGCCGAGGTGATGGCCATAGTTGCCCGAGGTCACCGGCCCCACGATCTTGCCGTCGCGCACGATGGCTTCGTTGTGAAACAGCAGCGGCTCAGGGTCGGTCAGGCGGAACTGCACCATCCGGCGGTTCAACCCCGCCTCTTGCTTTTTCAGCACGGCATCGCGGCCGATAAAGGCGGGCTTTTTGGTCCGCACGGCAAAGCCAAGGCCTGCTTCCAAGACGTGGTCTTCATCGGTGATGTCATGGCCAAAGTGGCGAAAGGCCTTTTCGATCCGGCAGGAATCCAGCGTGTGCAGGCCACACAGCGTCATCAGGCCCGTGGCATCCAGCGCCTCGAACACATGGGCGGTTTGGTCAGCACTAACATACAATTCCCAGCCCAATTCGCCGACATAGGTCACACGGTGCGCGCGGGCCAACCCCATGCCGATTTCTATTTCCTTTGCAGTCCCAAAGGGGTGTCCTTCATTGCTAAAGTCGTTGGGCGAGACGGCCTGCATCACCTCGCGCGCTTTGGGGCCCATCACGCACAGCACAGATTCCGCCGCTGTTATGTCGGTGATCACCGCAAAGGCATCGCCCACATGGCGGCGCATCCATGCCAGATCGCGCTGTAATGTCGCCCCCGGAACCACGGCCAAATAGGCGGTTTCTGACAAGCGGGTCACGGTCAGATCACTTTCGATCCCGCCGCGGGCATTGAGCATCTGGGTATAGACAATGCGCCCCACGGGCACATCCATCTCGTTCCCGCAGACCTTGTTCAGAAAGGCGCAGGCATCGCGCCCCTCAACCCTGATCTTGCCAAACGAGGTCATATCGAAAAAGCCAACCCCGTTTCGCACGGCAAGATGTTCGGCCTTTTGATTTTCAAACCAGTTCTGCCGCTTCCACGAATACTGGTATTCGCGCGCCTGCCCCTCGCGGGCATACCAGTTGGCGCGTTCCCATCCCGCCACTTCGCCAAACACCGCGCCGCGTGCTTTAAGGTGTTCATGCAACGGCGTGCGCCGCACCCCGCGCGAGGTTTCCATTTGCCGATAGGGGAAGTGGTCGGCGTATAGCAATCCCAAGGTCTCAGACACACGTTCCTTCAGATACTTGCGGTTTTTCTGGAAGGGCTGGGCGCGGCGGATATCCACCTCCCACAAATCGAACGGCGCTTCGCCCTCCACGATCCAATGCGCCAGCGCCATCCCCGCCCCGCCAGACCCTGCGATTCCGACCGAGTTATAGCCCGCCGCGATCCAGTAGCCGCCCAGTTCGGGGGCCTCGCCCAGATAATAGCGGTCATCGGGGGTAAAGCTTTCCGGCCCGTTGAAAAACGTATGAATCCCCGCCGTTTGAAACAGCGGCATCCGGTTCATGGCGTCTTCTAAGATCGGTTGGAAATGGTCCCAGTCTTCGGGCAAAGTGTCGAACATGAAGTCTTCGCGAATCCCGCCCATGCCCCAAGGCTTGGCTTTGGGTTCAAACGCCCCGATCATCATCTTGCCCGCGTCTGATTTGTAATAGGCGCATTCATCGGGCACGCGCAGCACGGGCAAATGGCCCAAGCCGGCGACAGGTTCGGTGATCAGGTAGAAATGCTCGCAGGCATGCAAGGGCAAGGTCACGCCCGATTGTGCGGCAAGATCGCGGCCCCACATGCCGCCGCAGTTTATCACCACATCGGTGGCAATATGGCCGGGAACGCCGTTAGCGTCGATGTAATCAACCCCCGTGGCGCGACCATCCGCTTTGGTCACCCCCGTCACCTTGGTATGTTCAAAGATCTGCGCGCCGCGCATCCGCGCGCCTTTGGCCAAGGCCATGGCGATATTGCCCGGATCGCATTGGCCATCCAGCGGCAGATGCACGGCCCCTACCACGTCAGACACGTTCAGATGCGGATACATGGCCTTCACCTCGGACGGGGAAATCTCGGTCACATCCACATCGAAAATCCGCGCTACGGTGGCTTGGCGTAAAAGCTCTTCGTGCCGGTGCTGGGTCAGGGCGACAGATATTGACCCCACCTGCCGCATCCCCGTTTCCACACCGGTTTCTGCCGCCAGTTTCACATATAAATCCGCCGAATACTTGGCCAGCCGTGTCATATTGGCCGATCCGCGCAATTGCCCGATCAGCCCCGCTGCATGCCATGTCGTGCCCGAGGTGAGTTGCTTACGTTCCAGCAGCACCACATCACTCCAGCCCATTTTGGCCAGATGATAGGCCACCGAACAGCCAGAAACACCGCCACCAATGATCACGGCGCGGGCGGAAGTTGGGATGCTCATTCTTGGGTCTCCGGGATCAGGACAAGTTTGCCGGGGAAGGTTCCAGCGATTAGGTCGGCTTGGGCGCGGGCAATGTCACGCATCGGGTAGGTGTTAGAGACGACAGGGCGGATGCGGGCGGTGTTGATCAGCGTGACAAGGCCCGCAAACACCTCGCGCGGTTGGTGGGTGGCGCCGTGTAGCGTCAGGTCATTCAGGTAAATCGTGCGCAAATCGCCCGTCACCATCGGCCCGCCCACAGCACCCGATGTCGCATAGCGCCCGCCGGGTTTAAGTGCGTCAAGCCTTTCAGAAAAGCCATCGCCGCCCACCACATCAATCACCACATCAAAGCTGCGCGCCTTGGGGGGGGTGGCGCGGTCAAGGATCAAGGCCCCCATCTGGCGCAAGGGGGCGGATTTGTTCAGCGCGCACTGTGCTGTCACCACAGCACCGCGCAGCAGCGCCAGTTGCACAGCCGCCAACCCAACACCGCCCGAAGCACCCGTCACCAAGACCCGCTCGCCCACCGCCACATTGGCGCGGGTCAACAGGTTATGCGCTGTGCCATGCGCGCAAGGCATAGCGCCGATTTCAATGTCCGACAGTGGAGAGGCCGTCACATCATGCAAATGCTGGGCCCGCACGACACAGTATTGCGCAAAGGCCCCGTCAAATTCCGATCCGATTGACACAAAAGCCAAGGGGTTTTGCTCGGTTGGTTCGCCCTGATTGGTCGGGCAAATCACCCGTGCGCCCAAGGCCAAGCCCTTGACCCCGTCGCCCAAGGCCACGATGCGACCACATAGGTCAGACCCTTGGATGCGCGGAAATTCCATCTCTCCGGCCCAACCGGCACGGCCTTCCCGGCCATACCAGCCGATGCGGGTGTTGACATCGGTGCGGTTCACACCGGCGGCCAGCACTTGCACCAGCACCTCGCCCTGTGCGGGGCGCGGTACGGGAATATCATCGCGCCACACCAGCGCCTCTGGCCCGCCGTGGCGGGTCAGGTGCACGGCCTGCATGGTGCGCGGTAAGGTCATGCGCGGATCCGTTCGTTCTTGGCATCCCACAAAGGTTGGTCTTCTTGCACCACGGCGGGGTAGCGGGTGCCAAAGATTTCCACCTCGACCGCCGTGCCTGCCACGTTCACCTCGGATTTCAACATCCCAAGGCCGATGCACGCGCCCACCCGGTGGCCGTAATAGCCGCTGGTGAGTTCGCCCACCACTTGGCCCTTGTGCCAGATGGTTGACATATAGGGCGGATCTTGTTCGCCCGCCTCGATCACTAGGGTACAAAACCGCTTGGACACGCCGCGCTGCTTTTCCGCCTCAAGGGCGGCTTTGCCACGAAAGTCGGGCTTGGCCCAATCGACGAAGCGGTCAAGACCGCCTTGCAGGATGGTGTAATCGGTCGACAGATCACCCTTCCAAGCGCGGTAGCCTTTTTCAACGCGCAGCGAATTGAGCGCGAACATCCCGAAGGGTTTTAACCCCAAAGGCGCACCTGCGGCCATCACGGCATCCCAGACCTTTGGCGTGTCGGCGGTTTTTGAGTGGATCTCCCAGCCCAATTCCCCCGCAAAAGACACGCGCATCAACCAAACCTCGGCCCCGGCAATCGTTGCAGATTGATGGGTCAGCCAGCCCTTGGTCAGATCGGCATCGCTGCAAGCGGCCAAGATAGCGCGGCTTTTGGGGCCGGTGAGGATTTGGGTCGACCAGTCAAGGGTAAGATCCTTAAGACTCAAACCCGCATCCAGATGCGACAAAAGCCATTCCTTATCATGGCTTTGCGCGGTGGCGGCGGTGATCAAAAGCACCTCATCCTCGCCCAAACGCGCCACGGACATTTCGGTAACGATGCGGCCCTTTTCATCGCTGAAATACGCCAGCCCCAAGCGCCCGATTGAAGGCACTTTGCCCGTAATCTGGCGGCCAAGCCATGCCACAGCGCCACTGCCTGACAGGTGAAAGCGGCTAAAGCCGGGCAGGTCCAAAATCCCCGCCGCATCGCGCACGGCGGCACATTCTTCGGCCACGGCCCCAAACCATGGGCCTTTGCGGTCCCAAGTGCGCTGGGCGTCTTCGCTGATGTCATCTCCCGGACGGGCGTACCATGTGGCGCGTTCCCAGCCGTTATAGGGGGCATAGATGGCCCCCAAGGCTTTGGTGTGGGCATGAACAGCCGACAGTTTCTTATCGCGCCCTTCGGGCCAAGAATGATGGGGGAAGTGGATGGCGTATTCGTGGCCATACACCTCCATCCCCTTTTTGACACAGTATTCGGGGTCTTCAAAGCCAGTAAAGCGGCGCGGATCGCACGACCACATATCCCATTCGGTCGCCCCTTCGGTGACCCATTCGGCCAAAACCTTACCTGCCCCGCCCGCTTGGCAGATGCCAAAGGTGAACACACAGGCCTCAAACGCGTTGGGCACGCCGGGCATCGGGCCGATCAGGGGGTTGCCATCGGGGGTATAGGGGATGGGGCCATTGATGACCTTGGTCAGTGCTGCCTTTTCCAACAAGGGCACACGGGCCATGGCATCGGCGATGTGCCATTCCAGACGTTCCAGATCGTCTGGGAACAGCTGAAAGCTGAAGTCTTGCGGGAAGGGGTCGTCAGGGGTTGTCCAATGGGCTTTGCAGTTGCCCTCATAAGGGCCAAGGTTGAAGCCGTTCTTTTCTTGGCGCAGGTAATAGCTGGAATCGACATCACGCAGCAGCGGCAGTTTGTGGCCCACATCGTGCGACCACTTTTCCAGTTCAGGGATGGTGTCGAACAGCATGTACTGGTGGCTCATCACCATCATCGGCAGGTCGCGGCCAAACCATTTGCCCACCTCGCGGGCGTAGTAGCCTGCGGCGTTCACCACGATTTCGCAGCGGATATCACCCTTGGGGGTGGACACCACCCATTCATCGCCTTCACGCCGCACACCGGTGGCAGGGCAGAACCGCTCGATCCGCGCGCCCATTTGCCGCGCACCTTTGGCCAAGGCTTGGGTCAATTGCGCAGGATCAATGTCGCCGTCATAGGGGTCGTGCAACGCGCCCGACAGATCGTGGGTTTCCAAGAAGGGGTAGACGTTTTTGACATCGTCCGCAGACAGGATATTTAGATCCATCCCCTGATAGCGCCCCATGCCCACCACGCGCTGGAATTCTTGCAGGCGTTCTTTGCTATGGCCCAGACGGACCGATCCGGTGACGTGGTAGTTCATCGGGTAATCCACCTCGGCCCCAAGGCCGCGGTACAGACTCGCGGAATAACGCTGCATGTTCATGATCGACCAAGACGACGAAAAGGTCGGCACATTGCCCGCCGCGTGCCATGTCGACCCTGCGGTGAGTTCATTCTTTTCCAACAAGACGCAATCGGTCCAGCCTGCTTTGCACAGATGGTAAAGCGATGAGGCCCCAACGGCCCCGCCGCCAATGATCACCACCCGCGCGGTTGTTGGAAAATCAGCCATGTCATGCTCCCTTATCGTTGGGCTCAGTATCACCCCCTTGGGGCCTGCTTTCAATTCGTTCCAGACCACGCTATTGATCGATAAAATCGATCAGGGGGCAGGATGCAAACCGAAGTTATCGACACATTTCTAGACCTGATCGAAACCCGCAGCTTTCACCGCACGGCGGAACGCTTGCAGGTCAAGCAATCCACTATTTCCGCGCGCATCGCAGCCCTAGAGGCGACCTTGGGCGCGCGGTTGTTCACACGATCTCGGGCAGGGACCGATCTTACGACCGAAGGGCTGAAATTCGAAACCCACGCCCGCGCCCTGCGCCATGCTTGGGCCGAGGCGCAGCGGGCGGTGGTGCCATCGGGCACGGCGGCGGTGGTGTTGCGCATTGGCATCCAGAATGATCTGGCGGCGGGTAATATCGGTGATTGGGTGGCGAATTTTCGCAAATCCCTGCCGGAGTGTTCATTTTACATCGAGCCGGATTATTCCGCACAGATGTGCAAGGATCTCGATCGGGGGGTATTGGATTTTGCCGTGCTGTATTCGCCCCAAGCCCTGCCCGATTTGCACATCACCTCGGTGGGCGAAGTGAAATACCGCTTGATCAGTTCGGACGGATCAAAACGGGCGAGTATTGACCCCGCCCGCTATATTCGCGGGGCCTATTCGGCGGCCTTTGATGAAACCCACCGCCAAGTGCTGCCCGATTGCGCGGTGGCGGTGCTGGCATCAGGGCAGAATGCGGCGGTGGCGGGGCTTTTGGCGCGGATGGGCGGGGCGGGGTTTGTGCTGGCCGAAACGGCGGCACAGATGATCGCCGCAGGCGGGTTTGTGGCGGTGGCGGATGTCGACTCGATCAGCCAACCGATCTTTGCCGCCATGCACCAGCGCCACCGCACCAGCCGGATGCACCGCCACCTCACACGGATCGTGGCGCGCGAGATTGCAGAGCGCAGTTAAGGCCAAGGGCGCGCGGCGGCCCCGGCTGGGGGGTTTCACACCCCCCAGACCCCCCGTGGAGTATTTGAACCTCGGTGAAGGGTTAAAGCCCCGTGATCCCCGGCAGGCGCAACCTGTGGTCTTTGGCGCATTGGATGGCGGTGTCGTAGCCGGCATCGGCATGACGCCACACACCTGAGGCGGGGTCGTTCCATAGCACCCTTTCCAGCCGTTTGGCAGCTTCTGGCGTGCCATCAGCCACGATCACCACACCTGCGTGCTGGCTAAAGCCCATGCCAACCCCGCCGCCGTGATGCAGGCTGACCCAAGTGGCGCCTGAGGCGGTGTTGATCAGCGCGTTCAGCAGCGGCCAGTCCGAAACGGCATCTGATCCGTCTTTCATCGCCTCGGTCTCGCGGTTGGGCGAGGCAACAGAGCCTGCATCCAGATGGTCGCGACCAATGACGATGGGGGCTTTCAACGCGCCCGAGGCGACCATGTCGTTGAACATCAGCCCTGCACGGTGGCGATCACCCAGGCCAATCCAGCAGATGCGGGCGGGCAGGCCTTGGAAGGCGATACGCTCGGAGGCCATATCCAGCCAGCGGTGCAAGTGATGGTTTTCAGGGAACAGCTTTTTCATCGCCGCATCGGTCTTGCGGATATCTTCCGGATCGCCCGACAGCGCCACCCAGCGAAAGGGGCCGATGCCTTTGCAAAACAGCGGGCGGATATAGGCGGGCACGAAACCGGGAAAGGCGAAGGCGTTCTCTAGCCCCTCTTCTTTCGCCACCTGACGGATGTTGTTGCCGTAATCGAGCGTGGGCACACCGGAATTCCAAAAATCAACCATCGCCGCGACATGGGCACGCATAGAAGCACGCGCCGCCAGTTGCACGGCCTTGGGATCGCTTTCCTGCTTGGCGCGCCATTCGCCGATGGTCCAGCCCACGGGACAATAGCCGTGCAGCGGATCATGGGCGGAGGTTTGGTCGGTGACGATATCGGGCCTGTGGCCGCCCGCTTTCATGCGGCGGTAAATCTCGGGGAAAACCTCGGCGGCGTTGCCGACAAGGCCGACCGATTTGGCCTCGCCAGCCGCTGTCCAAGCGTCAATCATGGCCAAGGCTTCGTCCAAGGTTTTGGCCTTGGCGTCGACATAGCGGGTGCGGATGCGAAAATCGATGCGGGTCTCGTCAACCTCAACCGCAAGGCAGCACGCACCGGCAAACACCGCCGCCAAGGGCTGCGCCCCGCCCATGCCGCCCAAGCCACCGGTCAGGATCCACCGACCGTTCAGATTGCCATTGTAATGCTGCCGCCCAGCTTCGGCAAAGGTTTCATAAGTACCCTGCACGATGCCTTGGGTGCCGATGTAGATCCACGACCCTGCGGTCATCTGGCCGTACATCATCAGTCCCTTTTTATCCAAGTCGTTAAAATGCTCCCACGTGGCCCAGTGTGGCACAAGATTGGAATTGGCGATCAGCACGCGCGGAGCATCTGTGTGGGTTTTGATGATGGCAATGGGCTTGCCTGATTGCACGATAAGGGTTTCATCGGCCTCCAGATCGCGCAGACCGGCACAGATGCGGTCAAAATCTTCCCATGTGCGCGCAGCGCGGCCGATGCCGCCGTACACCACCAGCTCATGCGGGTTTTCAGCCACATCGGGGTGCAGGTTGTTCATCAGCATGCGCAGGGGGGCTTCGGTCAGCCAAGATTTGGCCGACAGCTCGGTGCCAGTGGCGGGGTAGATGTCGCGGGTGTTGTGGCGGGTCATGGGAACCTCAAAGAATGTGGCCAGCGATGATCATGCGCTGGATTTCGGAACTGCCTTCGTAGATGCGGAAAATCCGGCAATCACGGGCAAGACGTTCAAGGGGAAAGTCGCGGGTAAAGCCGTAGCCGCCGTGCAGTTGCAACGCCGCATCGGTGACGCGGTGAACCATTTCTGACGCAAACAGTTTCGCCATCGAGGCTTGCAACGTGCAGCGCACCCCCGTTTGTCGCAACGCAACCGCTTGGGCGGCCAGCGCGCGGGCGGCGGCAAGGTCGGTGGCCATATCGGCCAGTTGCCAGCGAATACCTTGGCGGTTCGACAGCGCCTCCCCCCCGATGATGCGGGCCTTGCACCAGTCTTGCGCAAGCTTTAGCGCGGTATCCGCGATGCCCGTTGCCATGGCGGCCACTTCGATGCGGCCGTGGTCTAGCACCTTCATCGCCGTTTTAAAGCCCGTGCCTTCGGGGCCAAGGCGGTTTTCTTGCGGGATCAGACAGTCAAACTCCAGCTCCCAGACATGGCCACCGCGCAGGCCCATGGTGCGTTCAACACGGCCATAGCTCAGGCCCTGTGTGCCCTTTTCGACCACAAAAGCCGAAATGCCGCGATGGCCTGCGGTGGGGTCTGTGACAGCATAGACAATCAAAAAATCGGCCACACCACCGTTGGAAATGAAGCACTTAGACCCTTTCAGGCGGTAGTGGTCGCCCTGACGGGTGGCCGTGGTGCGCATATCGGCGGGGTCAGAACCTGCGTTGCGTTCGGTTAAAGCAAAGGCCCCAAGCTTATCGCCTGCCGCCGCATCGGGCAAAAACCGGGCTTGCAAAGCGGCATCGGCCCCAAGCAGCAGCGAGTCGGTCGCCAGATAATGCGCCGTCAGGGCCGAGGCGGTCGACCCGCAGGCCCCTGCCACAGCCTCGACCGCCGCATACAGCGCTGAGGCTGCGATGTCGGGGCCATAGGGCGCGGGCAGATTGGCCCCCATCAGGCCAAGATCAGCCAAGATGGCCAGTTGGCGGTGCACGAACTGGGCGGTTTCATCGGTTTCCGCGGCCAAGGGGGCGACTTTCTCGGCCAAAGCGCGGTGCAGTTGGTCGAGGAAGCTAATCTCTTCGGGGGTCATGGCGCTGCTCCGAACTTGGCCAGAATGGCGGGCCCATCGGCACCCAGTTGCGGGGCGGTGGTGGGCGACAGGGGCTTTGCCCCGTCAAAGCGCACAGGTTGGCCGATGATGGCCGATGTGCCCATTACAGGATGTGGCATGTGCGCCACCAAATCGCGGGCGATGGCATGGGGCGAGGCTGCGGCCTCAGCCAGTGTTTGCACTTGGGCGGTGGGGATGCCAGCGGCGGCGAGGGTTGCGACAACCTCGGCCACGGGGCGCTGCATTGTCCAGTGTTCAATAGCGGCTTTGATGCGCGGCTCTTGTGCTGTGCGGCCTTCGTCAGTGGACAGGGCTAAATCGCCGCCCATGTCAGACCCGATCACGGCGCACAGCGACTGCCATTGACGCTCTCCCAACACGGCGATGACGGCTTGGCCATCGCTACAGGTAAAACAGCCAAAGGGGGTCGACAGCGGGTGGCGGTTGCCGACTGGCGCAGGCGTGCGGCCTGCGTAGAACTGCAAGGCATGGCTGGTGGGTAATAAGGAAAACAACGCATCAAACATCGCCACATCAATGGTGACCCCCTCACCCGTGGCATTTCGGCGGTAAAGGGCAGCAAGAATGGCCCAAGACGCATAAAGCCCCGCCATCAAATCGCCGTAACTTTCGCCCACTTTCAAGGGCTTGCCCCCCGCCTCTCCCGTCGCGGCCATCAGCCCAGACATGGCCTGCGCCACCAGATCATAGGCGGGCAAATGCGCATCCGGCCCGCTTTGCCCAAAGCCCGAGATCGAAGCGTAGATCAGCGCAGGCTTGTCTTGCCGCAACTCTGGCCCAAGACCCAAGCGGGCGGCCACGCCGGGGCGGAAGTTTTCCACCACCACATCGCATTGCAAGGCGATGGAACGTGCCACCTGCACGGCCTTTGGGTCTTTCAGATCCAGCACAATCGACTGTTTGCCGCGGTTCATCAGCGTAAACAGCGCGGATTCGCCCTGAACAAAGGGGCCGATGTGACGGTAATCATCGCCCTGTGGCGGTTCCAGCTTGATCACCTCGGCCCCCAAATCGGCCAGAAGGGCGGTGCAAAAGGGGCCTGCCATCACGCGGGTCAGATCAAGAATTTTAAGGCCCTGCAACATCATAGCGCAGGCATTTCAACGCCAGAGGCGTCGACAAGCGCGCCCGATGCCACCAACCGCGCGGCGGCGGCCAGATCGGGGGCCATGTAGCGGTCATCGCCCAAGGTCGCCACATCTTGCCGCAACCGCGCCACCACTGCCGCAAGTGGGGCCGAAGTTGGCAAGGGTGCGCGAAAATCAATGCCTTGGGCGGCGGTGATCGCCTCGACCCCCAAGATCACATTCAGGTTTTCCACCATCCGCCCCAAGCGCCGCGCACCGTGGGCGGCCATTGAAACGTGATCTTCCTGATTGGCCGAAGTGGGGGTGGAATCGATCACGGTTGGATGGGCCATATGTTTGTTTTCGCTCATCAAAGCGGCCGTTGTTACCTCGGCGATCATCAGGCCGGAATTCAGGCCCGGGCGCGGCGTTAGGAAGGCGGGAAGATCGAAACTCAGCACCGGATCAACCATTAAAGCCACACGGCGCTGGGCTATCGCGCCAATTTCACTGATCGCCATAGCTATCATATCGGCTGCAAAACCAACGGGTTCGGCGTGAAAGTTGCCACCAGAGACGATCTGCCCATCTGACAGCACCAAGGGATTGTCGGTGGCGGCATTCGCCTCGATCTCTAAAGTGCGGGCGGATTGGCGCAGAATATCCATCGCAGCGCCCGTCACCTGCGGCTGGCAGCGGATGCAATAGGGGTCTTGCACGCGCGCATCGCCCTCGCGGTGGCTTTCGCGGATCACCGATCCTGCCAGCAGTGCCCGCAACGTCGCCGCCGCATCAATCTGCCCCGGTTGGCCGCGCAAGGCGTGAATTTCAGCCTCTAGCGGCGCGGTTGAGCCCATGATCGCATCCGTCGACAGGGCCGAGGTGACAAGCGCTGTCAGCCCCCCCCGCCATGCACCAAACAGGCCCACCAGCGCGTAAGCGGTGGAAAACTGCGTGCCGTTGATGAGGGCAAGCCCCTCTTTAGCACCCAAAATTATGGGAAAAATCTCAGCATCATCAAGCGCTTGCGCGGCGGTTTTGATCTGGCCGTTATGTTCAGCCTCGCCGTGGCCGATCATCACCGCCGTCATATGGGCCAAGGGGGCCAAGTCACCACTGGCCCCGACAGAACCTTGGGCGGGGATCACCGGCGTCACACCCGCCGCCAGCATGGATTGCAGCATCTCGATAATCTGCCAGCGCACGCCGGATGCGCCGCGCCCCAAGGATAAAAGCTTCAGCGCCATCATAAAGCGCACCACGGGACGGGGCATGGCATCACCCACACCGCAGCAATGCGACAAGATCAGGTTTTTCTGCAAGGTTTCGGTATCTTGCGGGGCGATCTTTAAGCTGGCCAACTTGCCAAAGCCGGTGTTTACGCCATAAACTGCCGCTGACCCTGCCGCAGCCTTAGCGATTTGCGCTGCTGCCCAGTCCACACCTGCGCGGGCAGAAGGATCCAGCACCGCTGGCGCCTGAGTTCGAAACAAGCGTTCCAACTGCGCCAAGGTGGTTTGGCCAGGGATCAGGATTTCAGGCGTCAAAGCGGCCTCCAAACATACGGGCGTGCAGGGGAGTTGCCCCGATTCTATAAGATAATTCCGCAGGATGGCGGGCGTTCCAGATGCACAGATCAGCCCGTTTTCCCCGAGCCAGAACACCGCAATCGGCCAGCCCAAGGGCGCGCGCCGCATGGATGGTGGTGCCTTGCAGGGCTTCTAGCGGGGTCATGCGAAAAAGCGTGCAGGCCATGTTCATGGCCAAAGTCAGCGACGTCATGGGCGATGAGCCCGGGTTGCAATCGGTGGCAACCGCCATCGCAACCCCCGCCTGTCGCAGGGCGGCAATGGGGGGCATTTGGGTTTCGCGCAGGGTGTAAAAGGCACCGGGCAAAATCACGGCCACGCTGCCCGATGCGGCCATCGCGGCCACGCCGTCCGCGCCCAGATATTCCAGATGATCCGCCGACAAAGCACCATAGCCCGCCGCCATGACAGCGCCCTTCAGGTCGGAAAGCTGCTCGGCATGCAGTTTTACGGGCAAGCCCAAAGTGCTGGCTTGGGCAAACAGGCGGTCAAGCTCGGCCACCGAAAAGGCGATGCCTTCGCAAAAGGCATCGACCGCGTCGATCAGGCCCAAGGCGGCGGCTTGGTGCAGCACGGGGATGGCGACCTCGTCGATATAAGCGCCAGCGCGGCCTTGGTATTCTGGCGGGATGGCATGGGCCGCCAGATGCGTAACTTGCACCCGCACCGCGCGGTGCTGGCCGATCTGGCGCGCCACGCGCAGCATTTTTAGCTCATCGGCCACATTCAGGCCGTAGCCGGATTTCACCTCGATCACCGTCGCGCCACCTGCCATGATCTGATCGGCGCGCATCAGGGCTTGGGCCAGCAGGTCAGCCTCTGATGCGGCGCGGGTGGCGCTTACGGTCGACAGGATACCGCCACCAGCGCGGGCCACCTGTTCATAGCTGGCCCCGTTCAGGCGCAATTCAAACTCTGCCGCGCGGTCACCGGCAAAGACGATATGGGTGTGACAATCGATCAGGCCCGGGGTGACAAGTTTGCCGCCAAGGTCTTGCGGTGCAAGACCGCCAAAAGCGGCGGGAACTTCGGCCATGGGGCCTGCGAAAGTGATCTGGTCACCGTCAATCACCAAAGCCCCGCCCTCGATCAGGCCATAGCCCTGCACCATCGTCGCAAGCGTTGCATTGGTTAGAAGAATCGGCATGAGCCTTGCCTTATGTCTGGATCTATTGCTATTATGTCTGCACATATTCCAAAGTCAAGGAGCGGCCATGCTGCTGCACGCCGATCACGCCCTGTTGCCGCAAGGTTGGGTGCAAGATGTCACGGTTCAAATCACCGATGGCCGGATTGCGGCCGTTGGTCCAGCGCGTGGCGGGATGCGCGTCGGCTGCCTGCTGCCTGCGCCTGTCAACCTGCACAGCCACGCTTTTCAACGCGCTATGGCGGGGTTGACCGAATACCGCACCGCTGGCCAAGACAGTTTTTGGACATGGCGCAACCTGATGTACCGCTTTTTAGAACACCTTTCGCCCGAAGATGTGGGTGTCATCGCAGCCCAAGTGATGGTGGAAATGGCAGAGGCGGGTTACGGGGCTGTGGCCGAGTTTCACTATCTGCACCATGGGCCGCAGGGCAGCGCCTACGCCGACCGCGCCGAGATGGCGGGGCAAATTTGTGCGGCGGCGCAGGAAACTGGCTTTGGGCTGACGCTGCTGCCGGTTCTGTACGAGCGGGGCGGCTGTGACGGGCGTGCCTTGGCGGGCGGGCAGTTGCGGTTTGGTAATGATCTGGACGGGTATTTGACCTTACGAGAGGGGGCGGCGCGCCATTTGGCCGCTTTACCCGCCGATTGTGTGCTGGGCCAAGCGCCCCATTCTTTGCGCGCCGTCTCGCCCACCAGCCTTGCCGCAATGACAACCCTAAAGGGGCCTATCCACATCCATGTCGCCGAACAGGTGGCCGAGGTGGACGAGTTGCTTGCCCATACCGGCCAGCGCCCGGTTGACTGGCTGTTGTCACATGCACCAGTGGATCAGCGCTGGTGCCTGATACATGCCACACACATGCTGCCCGCCGAAACCTTGGGCCTTGCGCAATCGGGCGCTGTGGCGGGCCTTTGCCCGATCACCGAGGCGAACTTGGGCGACGGCATCTTTGACGGCGCGCGGTATCTCGCGGCGGGCGGGGCGTTCGGGATTGGGTCGGATAGCAATGTGCGCATTTCCCTTAGTGAAGAAATCCGCATGCTGGAGTATTCGCAACGCTTGGGGCTTAAGGCCCGCGCAGTGCTGGCCGATCACCGCTCTGTCGGGCGACGGGTCTTTGAAGGGATGGTGCAAGGCGGCGCGCAGGCAGCGGGGCGCGATGCGGGGGCGATTGAGGTAGGCAAATGGGCCGATCTGGTGGCGCTTGATGCCAGTGGGCAGGATATGGCGGGGCGCAAGGGGGATAGGCTGCTCGACACCTTTGCCTTTGCCAGCGATGACCGCATGGTCCGCCACGTTTGGTCGGCAGGCCGCCACATCGTGCAAGACGGCCACCACATCGCCCGTGACGGCGTGCGCGCGCGCTTTGCGACCGTCATGGCCCGCTTGGCCTCGGTGCTGTAATGGCGGGTTGGGAGGCTATTCGAACCGAGGTTCTAGCCCGCATCCGCAGCCGCGCTTGGCCCTTGGGGACGCTGATCCCGACCGAGGCCGCCTTGGCGCAGGAATTTGGCGTGGCACGTGCGACGGTGAACCGCGCCCTGTCGGAACTTGCGCGCGCTGGCGTGCTGGAACGCAAGCGCAAGGCGGGCACGCGGGTTGCAGCCCTTCCGGTGCGCAAGGCCACGCTGGATATCCCCGTGATCCGCGCCGAAGTCGAAGCGCGCGGCGAGGTTTACGGCCTGCGCCTGTTGCGCTGCGATCTGGCCCAACCGCCCGTGCCCGTGCTTGCCCGTTTGGGGCAGGATGTGGGGGAAATGCTGCATATCGAAACCCTGCACCTCGCCTCGGGCCGAGGGTTTGCGCTGGAGGACCGCTGGCTGAACCCTGCCATCCTGCCCACTCCCCTGCCCGACTTTGCCGCCATCAGCGCCAATGAATGGCTGGTGGCCCATGTCTCATATGCAAGCGGCGACATCAGCTTTGCCGCCGAACCCGCCAGTGATGCCGCTGCCGCAGCCTTGGGCATCGCGCAAGGATCGGCCGTTTTTGTCACCGAACGCTGCACTTGGGCCCCCGATGCGCCCATCACTTGGGTGCGTCTTGTCCATGCCCCGGGCTACCGCCTTTCCACCGTCTTATAGGAAACCCCATGCACTACGCCCCCGGCCGCGAGGCTTGCCCCCTGCCCTTTTCGCCCTTTAAATCCTGCACCGTGCCACGCCCGATCGGCTGGATCTCGACCGTCGATGCCCAAGGCCGCGCCAATCTGGCCCCCTATAGCCAATGGCAAAACCTGTCCTTTGACCCGCCCATGGTGATGTTTGCCGCCAACCCCTATTCTGATGGGCGGCGCAAACATTCGGTGCTGAACGCCGAAGAGACGGGGTGGTTTGTCTGGAACATGGCGACCTATGATCTGCGCGAGGCGGTCAATATCTCGGCGATGGAATGGCCTGCGGGCGTTGACGAGTTTGACAAGGCAGGTGTGACCAAGGCGGCCTGCCTTGATGCCCCCGGGCCACGGGTGGCCGAAAGCCCCGCGCAGTTTGAATGCCGCTATCTGCAAACCACGCGGCTTAAAGGCAACTCTGCCCACGGCGGGGTCGATGTGGTTTACGGCGAGGTGACGCGCATTCATGTCAAAGACGAGGTGATCCTGCCCGATGGCAAGCTGGACATCCTTGGCATCCGCCCCTTGGCGCGCTTGGGCTATTACGATTACACCTCGGTCACCGAAGTCTTCGAAATGCGCATCCCGGGCGCATCAGAGGCAGCGGCGAAGGGATTAGAGGGTAAGGCCTAACTTACCCTCTAACCCACATAGTCATCTCGGCCCAAGCGCTGCGGGTCGGGCCTTAGGCCAGACGCGGGTTTTTGTCCTTAGCCCCCGTCCAGATCGGGTTCGACCACGCCCGCTTGCCCGCCGCATCAATCACGGCCGCGCGCACGAAGGGCGAATTGTTCAACCGCTCCAACGGGACGGCCCCGCGCGTCAGCGAATGGCCATGCACGGCTTTGGCCCCCGTGCCCCAGCCGATCGCGACGATAGAACTGACGGCGGAACATTCCACAACCAGATGCCCGTCCTCGACCCGCACATCGCGCAATTCGGGGCCTTGGGAGGAATAAAACGCCCCCGCTTTCAGCGCCGCCAAAAGGGCCACGGGTGTGTTCGTTTCCGATTTCACCATGGTCCAGCCGCCAAAATGATCAGGCTCAGAGAAATGCGCGTCATCGGTGGCGATCAGGGTCAAGTCACGCCCTTCGGTCAGCAATTGGTCAGCGATGGCAAAGCCGTCGGGGCGGTCACAGCCCATGGCACAGCCGTGATTGTAAATCTCTACCGCATGGGCGGCGGTGATCGACCGCGCATCTTCTACCGTCAGGCCCGACCATTGCGGATGGGCGACGGCCACAAAGGCCCCCGCCGCCACCGCGCGGGCGGCGATTTGCGGGCCGGTTTCTTGGCCTGCAACTGGCAAGAAGAGTGGCGAGTTTGACGGGGCAAAATCTGGTGGCAGGCCTACGGCCAGAATATGCCACAACTCGCCGTTCTCCATAGCCCCCGAGTGCAGTTCTGCCCCCAAGATCGTGGTGAAAGCGGTGTCGCGAAACGACGCGGTATCGACAATCGGATAGCCGTAATGGCCCACGAAATGGTCCGTCAGGGCGATGAAATCATAGCCTTCGGCCTTATAGCGGCGGCAGACCTCGGCAGGGTCCAACACGCCGTCCGACCGTGTGGAATGGGTGTGCAGATTGCCGCGCCAAAAGCGGCCGGAATTTGTGAAGGCAGGCAGGGTTAGGGTCATGTAAGTGTCCTTGGCAAAGAGTGTTCAGCCGCGCCCGATATAGGGCATATCGCGGGCCATGATGGTGATGAAAGGCACGTTCACATCCAAAGGCAGGCGCGCCATAGTCAAGACAGCCTCGGCCACATGGCCCACATCCATCACCGGTTCGATCTTGATCTGCCCATCGGCCTGCGGCACGCCGGTTTGAAAGCGCGCGGCCATTTGGGTCAGGGCATTGCCGATATCAATCTGGCCACAAGCGATGTTAAAGGCGCGCCCGTCCAGACCCAGCGTTTTGGTCAAGCCCGTGATGGCGTGTTTGGTGGTGGTATAAGGGGCTGACCCCGGACGCGGCGCATGGGCCGAGATGGACCCGTTGTTGATAATCCGCCCGCCTTGCGGATCTTGCCGGCGCATCTGGCCAAAGGCCGCTCGGGCGCACAGATACATGCCGTTGAGGTTGACATTGACCACCTCGAACCATGTATCTAGCGGGATTTCGTCAATCGGCCCCGCCTTGGCTGACATGCCGGCGTTGTTAAACAGGACATCCACCCGCCCAAAGGCTGCGGCGGCTTGGGCAAAGGCGGCGTCGACCTGATTGGGCTGGGTCACATCACAGGGCAGCACCAAAGCGGCAGGGTGATCGCTTGCCGTTTCGGCCAAAGCCTCGGCCCGCCGTCCGATCAGGCCCACATTCCAGCCCTCGGCCAGAAATTTATGCGCGGTGGCCCGCCCGATGCCCGACCCCGCGCCGGTGATGATAATGGTTTGTGTCACAGAACAGACTCCCGCCATGTGGCTTTGCGTAAGAACTCTGGATCAATCTCGACCCCCCAGCCCGGGGCATCGGGCACAATCGCGCAGCCGTCTTCGATGCGGTAGGGGTCGTTCAAGAACAGCCCCTCTTGCCAAGGGTAGTAATCTTGCCCCTCGATCGAGAATTCCAGATATTTGCCCGCGTTGGGAAGGGCTTTCAAAAGGTGCATGGTGCACATCGTCACCAGCGACAGATTGGCGGCATGGGGCGTGATCGGCAGGCCCGCTTTGGCGCCCATGGCGCAAACCTCAAGCGTGCGAGAGAGACCACCCATGTACATGACATCAGGCTGTAAGATATCGACGGCCTTATGTTCGATGGCCAAGGTCCAAGCCGTCAACTCGCAATCTTGCTCGCCGCCTGCCACATCCATCGTCAAAGCGGCGCGGACTTGGGCGGTTTGATCCACCTCCCAATAGGGGCAGGGTTCTTCAAAGTGGCTGATGTCGTTGTCTTGCAGCATCTGGCCCACGGCAATGGCAGCTTGCGGGCCATAGCAGGAATTGCCGTCCACCAGCTTGTCGATTCCGTCCCCCAAGGCTTTGGCGACCACGGGCACAACGGCTTCGGTGCGGCCCGGCCATTCATCGCGGCCACGCCCGCATTCAGCCCCAACGCGCCATTTGAAGGCCGTGAAACCCTGCTCGTCACGCAGTTTGACAAAGCGGGCGGCTTCGTCTTCGGGCGTGATATCGCGCTTCATCGAGCTGGCATAGGCGCGCAGCTTGCCCGGTGTGCCACCCAAAAGCGACACAACCGGCTTGCCCGCAGCCTTGCCGCGCCAATCCCACACGGCGGTGTCTAGGCCAGTTTGCGCGCGGCGCAGGTAGCTGCCGGGGTACTTATGCTCGCGCTCGGCGATCAGGCGCAATGTGTCTTCCATATCTTCGACATGCGTGCCCAAGGCGTGACGGGCCACTTGGCGGTGAAAGATTTCGGCCGTGATATCGGCGTTATAGGTCGACAACTGCCCCCAACCCTGCGCGCCGTCTTCGGTGGTCACACGGGTGAAGGTGACAAATTCGTTGCCGATCGTTTCCAGCTTGGTGATTTTCATGAGGCCCTCTGCGGCTTACAACCATTTTTTCCACTTAAACACGAACCATGTCAAAAAGGCTGCGGCCACCATCAAGCCCAGCGCCAGCGGATAGCCCCATGCCTTAGTCAACTCTGGCATCATGCGAAAGTTCATCCCGTAGATCGACGCGATCAAGGTCGGCGGCATGAACAGCACAGCCACCACCGACACGATGCGCACAGTTGTGTTTTGTGCAAGGTTGATCATGCCCAAGGTCGCGTCTGTCGCCTGCGCGACACGCGAAGAGAGATAATCGCCATGCACCTCTAGCGACTGGATGTCACGCGTCAGCCCCTTGACCGTAGCGCGCAAGCCGTCAGACGTGTGTTTGTCTTCCAGCCCAACAAAAAAGAACGACAAAGCGCGTTCGATGGTCAGCAGCGACAGGCGGCAATTGCCCACCATGTCGCTTTGCTGGCCCGAAATGATAAGCGCTTTTTGCAGCACCGCCGCCTCTGGGGCCAAACCTTGGGTGGTGAAAATCTTGCGGGTGATGCCGTCAAGGGCTTTGCCCGCCCCTTCCAAAAGATCAGCAATGCGGCCTATGATCTCTTCGCACAATCCCAAGAACACCCGCTCTGCCCCGTCACAGCCCAAGCCCACCTTCTCGGCGCGCGGCGGGTAGGTCTCAAACGCGCGTGCCATATGATAGCGCACACTAACCAAGCGCCCGCCGCCCAAGATGAAGGCCACAGGGCCTGTGATGGGTGATACACCGTCCTCGCGCGACAGTCCGGGCACCATGATGGTTAAAACGCTAAACCCACCCTCACGGTAAAGCCGCGCGGAAATTTCGATCTCTTCCAAATCATTTAGGGAGGGAACCTCTGGCACGAAGGGGGCTGCGGCAAAAGCCTCGTCTGCGTCTGGCTTGCACAGGTCAATCCATACCGCATCCGCAAGGCTGGCCTGTGTGAGCTTGCCCGCCGTGTTGGCATAAGAAAAAATCATGAAAGCCCCCGTCAGGTCAGCCCAAAGCCGACCCAAGGCTTGCCACGCATGCGGGCTGGACAAAAGCCCCCGTTTGAGAGGAAATCCCATTTAAGAAACGGGCACGCGCCATCCATAAAGAGGCTTGGCCCACAAAACAGGGTATTTGCATGGCAACGGCCTTACTTCCCACCTATAAACGTACACGCCTGACGCCGGGCATTGTGCATATTGGGCTTGGAAACTTTCACCGCGCGCATTTGGCTGTCTATATGGATGATCTCTTTGCGATGGGCCTGAACCATGACTGGGCCATCATCGGCGCTGGTGTGCGCCCAGCCGATGGGCAGATGCGGGCCGCGTTGAGGGCGCAAGACCATCTCTCGACGGTGATCGAGCTGGATCCAACCGGCCGCTCGGCCCGCCGGATCGGCGCAATGATCGACTTTTTACCGGTCGAGCCTGACAATGCCAGCCTGATTGCCGCCATGTGCCGCCCCGAGATTCGCATCGTGTCTTTGACCGTCACCGAGGGCGGCTATTTCGTCGATTCGCAGGGCCAGTTTGACGCCACATCGCCTGAGATCGTGGCCGATGGCGCCAACCCCACCCGCCCCACCACCGCCTTTGGCGCGATTGTGGCGGCTTTGCGCGCGCGCCGTTTGGCGGGGATCATGCCTTTCACCGTGATGTCCTGCGACAACCTTCCGGGCAACGGCAACGTTGCGCGCAATGCCGTGGTGGGCACTGCACGCCTGTCAGACCCCGACTTGGCCGCGTGGATCAGCCAAAACGTAGCCTTTCCCAACGCCATGGTCGACCGCATCACCCCCGCCACCGGCCCGCGCGAGCTTGCCATCGCGGCCGAGTTTGGTTTGGGCGAAGACCCCGTGCCCGTCACCTGCGAACCCTTCCGGCAATGGGTGCTGGAGGATAATTTCCCCGCCGGCCGCCCTGCTTGGGAAAAGGTCGGGGCCACATTTACCCCCCATGTCCACGCCTATGAGACGATGAAAATCCGCATCCTGAACGGTGGCCATGCCCTGATAGCCTATCCCGGTGGGCTGAAAGGTATTCACTTCGTGCATGAGGCCATGGCCGACCCGCTGATTGCAGCCTTTCTGGACGCCGTGCAAACCCGCGAGATCCTGCCCATCGTGCCCCCCGTGCCGGGGCAGAACCTTGGCGACTATAAGGCGTTGGTCATCGCGCGGTTCTCGAACCCCGATGTCGCCGACACCGAACGCCGCCTGTGTCTGGATGGATCAAACCGCCAGCCGAAATTCATCATCCCCTCGATCCGCGATGCTTTGGCGGCAGGCCATAAGGCCGAAGGCTTGACCCTGCTCTCAGCCCTGTGGTGCCGCTATTGCTACGGTGTAACCGAAGCGGGCGAGAAGATTGCGCCCAACGATCCGAATTGGGACGCTTTGCAAGCCTGCGCAAAGGCTGCCCGCACCACTCCGGCTGTTTGGATAGCGATGGATCAGGTTTATGGCGATTTGATCAAAGACGCGGGCTTTGTCGCAAGGTTTTGCGAAGCGTTGGATTATGTCTGGGCAAAGGGTGTGGATGCGGCTTTGCAACGGTATTTGGGCCTTTGACCCAAAGCCGGGGGAAGGCACGCGCCCCCAGACGCCCGAGTGCGTATTCAAGCCAAGATGAAGAGGGCAGTTAAGGCAGGGCTAGTTGGCCACCGATCGTGCCTTTGGGAACGCCGGTTGTTTGTGGGGATGAGGTGGGCAAACCGGCTTTGACCCGCGCGGCCAGATAGGCGAAGGCCTGTGCTTCGAGCATATCACCATTAAGGCCGTGGGTGTCTATGGCCGCCACCTGCGCAAAATGCTGTGAGAGGGCCTGCATCAACGCCTTATTGTGACGACCACCGCCTGCCACCAAAAGCTGGGTGATGGGGGCAGGAAAATGCGCGGCACCCTGCGCCACGGCGGCAGCGGCGCAGTGGGTGAGGGTTGCGAGCGCATCCGCGTCCTTCAGGTGCTGCACGGCGGTCAAAAGATCAAAGGCGTTGCGGTCTAGTGATTTGGGCAGGGGGCGTTGAAAATAGGGATGGCGCAGGAAGGCGGCGATCACCGCTGGGTCGGGAAGGCCCGTCAAGGCCAGCGCCCCGCCCTCATCTTGCGCGCGGCCTTGGCGGGCCAGCATCAGGTCGTTCATGGGGGCGTTGGCGGGGCCAGTATCAAAAGCCAAAAGCGCTGCGGGATGCGCGGGGTCAGGGTGGCGCGGATCAATCCAAGTCAGATTGCCCACCCCACCGAGGTTCAAGATCGCCAAGGGCTGATCAGCCCCCATCCGCCGTGCCAGCGCGTGGTGAAAAAAGGGCACCAAGGGCGCGCCCTGCCCGCCTGCGGCGACATCGGCTGTGCGAAAATCCCACACCACGGGTAGACCCAAACTGCGAGCAAGATGTGCTCCGTCACCCGCTTGATGCGTACCGCGACCGCCCGGATCATGGGCGAGGGTTTGGCCGTGAAAACCCACCAGATCAACCTTGGCAAACTGACGGCAGATCGCGAGATGAGCAGCCTCGACCACCGCTGCTGCGGCGGCAACCCCCGCCTGCCCCGGCCACTGGCCAAAGGCTAAACGAATCGTGGCGCGTTCAAACTCGGTATAGGCGCGGTAGGCGTGGGCGCCAAAATCAAAGACCTCGATCCCATCCGTCAGCACCATCGCCGCATCAACCCCGTCCAGCGAGGTGCCCGACATCAGCCCCAACACCCACAACGGCGTCAAACCCTTTCCCTTCATCTGATCCCCCGCTATAGCGATGTCACCTTAATGCACGAGGCCCCCATGACCTACCATCCAAAATCCGACTTCATGCGCGTGATGATCGAGCGCGGCTTTCTGGCCGATTGCACCGATTATCAAGCTTTGGATGAGGCCTTCCTGAAGGGGATCGTGCCGGGCTATATCGGCTTTGATGCCACGGCCAAGTCGTTGCATGTGGGCAGCCTGATCCAGATCATGATGCTGCGCTGGCTGCAAAAATGCGGCGGCAAACCGATTGTGCTGATGGGTGGCGGAACGACCAAGATCGGCGATCCGTCCTTTCGCGCGGATGAGCGGCCTTTGCTGACCAATGCCCAGATTGACGACAACATCGCCGGCATCAAACGAGTGTTTTCGCGGTATCTCGATTTCGGGCATTCGGCACCGACGATCGAAAGAACACGACGCCGTTTGACACCAGCAGAATTCGCCGAAAACGTAACTAGAAACTATTTCGCGCGTAACACTAAATCGACACACAGAGATTTTCGTCAGTTTGTAAAGACTGCTGATGCTGCTGATTTGGTTTTACTTGCGTTGAACGGCGAACGCTGGACCCAAAAACGGCAACATTTTGCGTACGAAGAAGGGCTTTATGATTTAGCTGGGGGTTTCGCATTTGACTTCGATGAACTGACAACCGCCAAACCCACTGCGATCTTGGTCAACAATGCCGAATGGCTGGACCAGTTGAATTACATCGGCTTTCTGCGCGACATCGGCAAGCATTTCTCGGTCAACCGGATGCTGTCGTTTGAATCGGTGAAATCGCGGCTAGACCGCGAGCAAAGCCTGTCGTTTCTGGAATTCAACTATATGATCTTGCAGGCCTATGACTTTTTGGAACTGAACCGCCGCTATGGCTGTTTGGTGCAGATGGGCGGGTCGGATCAGTGGGGCAATATCGTCAACGGCGTGGATCTGACCCGCCGTGTGGTTGATCATGAGGTGTACGGATTGACCTCGCCGCTTCTGACCACGTCGGATGGCAAGAAGATGGGCAAGTCGCAAAATGGGGCTGTCTGGCTGAACGCCGATCTGCTGAGCCCCTACGAGTTTTGGCAATTTTGGCGCAATACCACCGATGCCGATGTGGGGCGGTTCTTGAAGCTGTACACCGATCTGCCGCTTGAGGACTGCGCCCGCTTGGGCGCGCTGCAAGGGTCAGAGATCAACTTGGCCAAGATAGAGCTTGCCAACGCCGTCACAACCCTGCTGCACGGCCCCGAAGCCGCAGCCGCAGCCGAGGCCACCGCGCGCGAGGTGTTTGAAAAAGGCGGTGTGGGCGATGATCTGCCCACGCTAACGCTGCATGCCGCCGACGTCGCTGAAGGCATTACGGTCGCGCAACTCTTCGTCCGCGCGGGCTTGTCGGCCACGGGCAAAGACGCCAAACGCCTGATCTTGGAAGGTGGGGCGCGCTTGAACGACGAGATCGTTCTGGACGCAGGCCACCGCATCGGCGCGGGTGATCTGGCCGAACCTTTGAAACTTACTGCTGGCAAAAAGCGCCATGCCTTGGTGATCTTGGGCTAAGCAGCGCCCATGCCTTCTAGCCCAAAATAAACGCGTCCACCTGAGGCTTTTGAGAAGACCAAAAAAGACCCGCCAACTTGGCGGGTCTTAGGTCTTTGCTTTATTCTTGCACCGTGACTTTCGCCATCACATCCGGTTCGGTGACCTCGCCATTGGCGCCGTCACCGCGTTTGATCTGGTCGACAATCTCCATGCCGGAAATCACCTTGCCCACCACGGTATATTGGCCGTTGAGAAAATCGCCAGGGGCGAACATGATGAAGAACTGGCTATTGGCCGAATCCGGATCGGACGAGCGCGCCATGCCCACGATGCCGCGGTCAAAGGCAGCTGTCGAGAACTCGGCCGGAATGTTGGGCAGATCAGACCCGCCCATTCCTGCCATGGTGGTATCGCTGCCCTTCTTGCCGTATTGCACATCGCCCGTTTGGGCCATGAAACCCTCGATCACGCGGTGGAAGACCACGTTATCATAAGCCCCCGCTTGGGCCAGCGCCACAATCTGCGCCACAGCTTTGGGGGCAAGATCGGGAGAAAGATCAATGATGATCTCGCCCTTGGCGACACCGTCAATCAGTATCACCAGATTGGGCCCGGGCCCATCGCCCTCGGCCCAAGCCGCATTTGCCAGCATGACCAGCGCAGCAGCGCCCAGAAGATTACGCAACATCCGCCGCCACCCTTACTTTGATCATGCGATCAGGGCTTGCCGGTGGTTCGCCGCGCACAATGGCGTCAACATACTCCATCCCCGACAAAACGCGGCCATAGACCGTGTACTGCTTGTTGAGGAAGTGATTGTCGCTGAAATTGATGAAGAACTGGCTGTTGGCCGAATTCGGGTTTTGCGAGCGTGCAGCACCAATCGTGCCGCGATCATGCGGCAGGTTCGAAAATTCGGCCTGAACATCGGGATACTGCGACCCGCCCGTGCCCGCACTGCGCAGCTTGAAATTTGATTCCATATTGCCATTGGCCACATCGCCGGTCTGGGCCATGAACCCGTCAATCACGCGGTGAAAGCACACGTTGTCATAGGCCCCATCGCGGGCCAACTGCTTCATGCGGGCGGTGTGCAGTGGGGCCACATCAGCCAAAAGCTGCACCACCACATCACCGCCCTTGAGGGTGATGATGATCGTGTTCTCGGGGTCTTTGATATCGGGCATGGTTATTCCTTTGTTACGATTTGGCGAGCAAACTAGCGCAAAGCGGGATGGATGTCCAAGGGCCCAAGGTTGACCTTTGTGCGCTTTGCGCGGAAAGAGGGGCCAATAGGTCAGGAGGCTTTGATGAGCTGGAAATCGATGGACGATCTGGCCCTTGCGGGCAAGACGGTGCTGACGCGCGTGGACATCAACGTGCCGATGGAGGGCGATGTGGTGACCGACACCACCCGCATCGACAAGATTTGCCCCACAGTCGCAGATATCATCGCGCGCGGTGGAAAAGTGGTGCTTTTGGCACATTTTGGACGCCCCAAAGGCAAAGTTGTGCCCGAGATGAGCCTAAAGCGCGTCCAACCCACACTGGAAGCGGCAATGGGGCGCAAGGTTGTCTTTGTGGAAAGGCCCTCTCGGCCGCTGATCGACGGCTTGCCCTTTGACTCGGTGATTTTGGTTGAAAACACCCGATTCTCGGCAATGGAAGAAGCAAATGACCCCGCTATGGCGCGGTTTTTGGCCTCTTTAGGGGATGTCTTTTGCAACGATGCGTTCTCAGCTGCCCACCGCGCCCATGCGTCAACCGAAGGCATTGCCCATTTGCTGCCTAGCTTTGCTGGTCGTTTGATGGAGGAGGAGTTGCGCGCCCTTGAATCCGCTTTGGGCAACCCGCAACGCCCGGTCGTGGCGGTTGTGGGCGGGGCTAAGGTATCAACCAAACTGGAACTTCTGGGAAATCTGGTCACCAAAGTGGATCACCTGGTGATCGGCGGCGGCATGGCCAATACGTTTTTGGTGGCCCAAGGGATCGAGGTGGGCAAATCCTTGGCCGAACGTGACATGGCACCCCTTGCTTTGCAGATTATGGCCAAGGCCAAAGCAGCAGGCTGCACCCTTCACCTGCCCGTAGATGTGGTGGTGGCCGCGGCCTTTCAGGCGGGGGCCGACAATAGCATTGTGGCCCCCAACGCCTGCCCCCCCGATCAGATGATTCTGGACGCAGGCCCCGCCACAGTGGCGGCCCTGACAGCCGTGTTTGAAAGCTGCAAAACCCTGATCTGGAACGGCCCGCTTGGTGCTTTTGAAATAGCGCCCTTCGATGCCGCAACCACTGCCGCTGCGCGCGTGGCCGCGGCCCTGACCAAGGCCCATAAATTGGTATCTGTGGCCGGTGGAGGCGACACAGTCTTTGCGCTGAACCATGCGGGAGTGGCGTCTGATTTCACCTTTATCTCAACCGCGGGAGGGGCGTTTTTGGAATGGATGGAGGGCAAGGTCCTGCCCGGCGTAGCGGCACTGTAAGCTTAAAAAAGAGCCTCCGGCGGGGATATTTGGTCACATATGAAAGGGGGGTGCGGGGGCAAACCTTGTGCTGCCCTTTAAGAGGAGGCGGTTTTGGCCCAAATTGTGCAGATTAGGGCGCTAGAGCAAAGTGATTTGACCGCCTTGTTGGCGATGGTGGTGGCTTTGACAAAGCACCACGGCGATGAAGCGCGCCTGACGCCCGAGAGCCTTGCGCGCGATTTTTTTGGCCCTGTGGCGTGGTATCATGGGCAGGTGGCGGTGCGCGGACCACAGGTTGTGGGCTATGCGGCCACCTTGCCCTTGGGGCGTTTGGGGGACGGCGCGCGGGGATTAGAGCTGCATCATCTTTTCGTGGAACCAACCGCGCGGCATCAGGGAGTGGGACGCCAGTTGGTGCGCGCGGTGGAGACATTGGGGCGCAATCTTGGCTGCACCTATGTGATGATAGGCACCCATCCTGACAATCATGCAGCCCAAGGTTATTACCAGCACTTAGGCTATGCGCCCCATGCAAGCCTGGCCAAGCGCTTTTCCAAGCGCATGGATATTGCGCCTTAAAAACGCCCCGTGAAGCCCATCCAAACCAAAGCGCCCCGCCGGGTAAATTCGGACAAAGCGAGCGTGCCTTCGGCCACGCGGGTCGGATTGGCATAGGCTTGGCGCAGCAAAGGGCCCGCTTGCCACGCGACCAAGGCAGCGGGCGAACCCCGCCCAAAAGCGGCACGCTGTTGGCGCGCGATGGCGAGGTGGTTCAACCCTTCGGCCGCCAAGATGCGCAGCGCCGTTGGGCTGGCGTCATAAAGCGGGATCACGTTGCGCGCCGCCAAAGCGGGCACAGCGCGCAGGTAACTGGCCAAGCCTGCGGCCCACCCCAAGGCACGAAAAGCGGTCTCTGCCACAGGATCGGCCCCCAAGGCGAGGGCGGCCGCCCAAAGCAGCGTGGCAGACGTGTCTTCGATATAGGCGTCAAACGCTGAGGCTGAGGCAAAGGGATCTCGGGCTATATCTCGCCGGCGGGCGTCTATCATCCGGTCAAGAAGTTCTGCGAGCCCCGGCGTTTGGCCAAGAACAGCGTGCAGCGGGCCTGCAACCTCGTGCGCGGGGGGCTTTTCGGCCACCAGCACATCGCGCCAGAACTGCAACCGCATCTCGGCAATAAGGGGCTGTGTGCTGACCCAAGGGGCACGGGCGATTTCCAGATTGAAGGCGTAGATCGGCCATACCTTGGCCCGAACGGCAAGGGGGGCGGCCATGGTCGCGGCAAACCGGTCAGGATCGCCGCGCTCTACCAAACCGGCACAGGCTTGCAGCGTCATAGCACGCCCGTCATCCACCCAGCCCCACATCGCGCACCAGTTTCCACGTGATGGCATCCAACAGCGCCTCGAAACTGGCGTCGACGATATTGGCCGACACGCCCACCGTGCTCCACCGATGGCCGTTGGAATCTTCGCTATCTATGATCACCCGCGTGACAGCTTCGGTGCCGCCTTGGGTGATGCGCACCTTGAAATCGACCAGATGCAAATCGTCGATCACCGCCTGATAGGGGCCCAGATCCTTGGCCAAGGCCTTGGACAGCGCGTTGATCGGGCCCCGATCCGATCCCGTCTCGTCCATGCTGTCGCTGACCGACATCATCACCTGATCACCGATCTTTACGACCACCACCGCTTCGGACAGCGTCACCGTGCCACCGGTCGCAGACCGCCGCCGCTCGACCGTTACGCGGTAGCGGTTCACCTCAAAGAAGGTGGGGCAAAGGCCCAGTTCACGCCGCGCCAAAAGCTCGAACGAGGCTTGCGCCCCGTCATAGGCATAGCCCTGATCCTCACGGTCTTTGACCACATCCAAGATGCGCGACAGGCGGTCATCGCCAGGGTTCAGCGCAATGCCGATGGCCGAAAGGCGGGCGCGCAGGTTGGATTGGCCGGCCTGATTGCTCATCGGGATGATGCGGGCATTGCCGATCAGGTCGGGGTCAACATGCTCGTAGGTGGCGGGGTTTTTCAAGATGGCGCTGGCATGCAAGCCCGCCTTATGGGCAAAGGCGCTGGCCCCGACGTAGGGCGACTGTCGCTGCGGCACGCGGTTCAGAATATCGTCCAGCATCCGACTGTCACGCAGCAGACCGCGCAGGCCCTGAGCGGTTACGCCAGTGTCAAATTGGCTGGCATAGGGCTCTTTGAGCAGCAAAGTCGGGATCAGGCTTGTCAGATTGGCATTGCCGCACCGCTCGCCCAAGCCGTTGAGCGTGCCTTGAATCTGGCGCACGCCTGCATCGACGGCGGCCAGCGAATTGGCCACAGCATTGCCGGTGTCATCGTGGCAATGAATGCCCAACTGATCGCCAGAAATGCCAGACGCGATCACCTCGGCCACAATGCGCCCCACTTCGGCAGGCAGCGTGCCCCCATTGGTGTCGCACAACACCAACCACCGCGCCCCGGCATCGCGGGCTGCACGCAAGCAAGACAGCGCATAGGCCGGATTGGCCTTGTAACCGTCAAAGAAATGCTCGGCGTCAAACAGCGCCTCGCGGCCTTGTGCTGCCACATGGGCGAAGCTGTCGGCGATGGCTTGGCGGTTTTCCTCCAAGGTCACGCCCAGTGCTGTCGTCACATGAAACTCATGACATTTGCCCACCAAACACACCGCAGGCGTGGCAGCATTCAGCACCGCCGCCAAAACATCGTCATTTGCGGCTGACCGCCCCACCCGCTTGGTCATCCCAAAGGCCGTCATCGTGGCGCGGGTGGCGGGTGGATTGGCGAAAAATTCCGAATCGGTCGGGTTCGCCCCCGGCCAGCCGCCTTCGATATAGTCCACGCCCAAAGCGTCCAGCGCCGCCGCGATCTGCAGCTTTTCCGCCGTGGAGAACTGCACGCCTTGGGTCTGCTGGCCATCGCGCAAGGTGGTGTCAAAGAGGTAGAGCCGTTCTTTCATGGTCTTAGCCCTTCATCTTGGCGCAAATACTCATCTTGGATTGGCCCCGCTGCGCCCCGATTTTTCGGCGAAAAATCCTTCATCCCAGCGCCCCTAACTTTGCGGCATCAAACCGCACACTTGGCACAAGGTCGATCCCCGCTTTGCTCATGCGCACATCGACACCCGCCGCCACCAAGACCGCCTTCAGCGCATCTACCGCTGCAAAATCCTTCGTCGCGACCGCCATTTGGCGCAATTGCGCCAATTGCGCCGCCCAAGGCGACAAGTCAACCGTTGCAGCCCAAGCGCCCTGATCCGCCCCGAGCACTCCCAAAAACTGCGCCGAGGCCAAAAGCCCCGCATAATCCCCCCGCGCCGCCGCCGCATGCAATTCCGCCACAGCCGCAGAGGTGTTTAAATCATCCGACAGCGCAGAAATAACAGCCGGCAGCGGGCTTTGCGCGGGCTCGATGCCCGTGACAAGCCCTCGCCACTTGCGCAAGGCGGCTTCGGCTTGTGCGGCTTTCTCTGCCGTCCAGTCCATCGGCTTGCTGTAATGCGTGCCCAAAAACACCAGCCGGATCATCTCTCCGGGCACGCCCTTGTCCAGCAAATCGCGCACGGTGAAGAAATTGCCCAAGCTTTTGGACATCTTCTTGCCCTCGACCTGCAACATTTCGTTGTGCATCCAGACCTTGGCAAAGCCTTCATCCGGATGGGCGCAGTGGCTTTGGGCGATTTCGTTTTCGTGGTGGGGAAATTGCAGATCCAATCCCCCGCCGTGAATGTCAAAGGCAGCGCCCAGCAACTCATGGCTCATGGCCGAGCATTCAATATGCCACCCCGGCCGCCCGCGCCCCCAAGGGCTGTCCCACCCCGGCAAATCGGCGTCAGAGGGTTTCCACAGCACAAAATCCATCGGATCTTCTTTGAAAGGCGCCACTTCCACACGCGCGCCTGCGATCATATCGTCAACCGAGCGCCCCGACAAAGCGCCGTAGGCGGCATAAGAGCGCACGCGAAACAGCACATGGCCGTCTTTGGCATAGGCATGCCCGCTTGCCACCAAACTTTGGATCATGACGATCATCTGGGCGATAAAGTCGGTGGCGCGTGGTTCCAGCGAGGGGCGCAAGGCACCCAAGGCGTCCATATCGGCGTGGTACCAGCCGATGGTTTCTTCCGTCCGCTCGCGGATCAGCGCCTCAAGCGGGCGCGCATCGCCTGCCGCTTTGCGGGCTTGGGCGGTGGCGTTGATCTTATCATCAACATCGGTAAAGTTGCGCGCATAGGTCACATGATCAGCCCCATACACATGACGCAGCAGGCGATAAAGCACGTCAAACACCACAACGGGGCGCGCATTGCCCAAATGGGCGCGGTCATAAACCGTGGGACCGCAGACATACATGCGCACGTTCAACGGATCAATCGGGGCGAAAATCTCTTTCGTCCGCGTGGCCGTGTTGTGCAACTGGATCGTGGTCATGGTCCCTCCAAACGTCCTGTAGCCCCTATCGGGCGGACCTTTTCGTTCTGAAGGACGAAATGACGGGCCCGCCTGACAAAGTCAGCCGGTAATGCAAGCGGTGCAGATGGTGTTTTTGCGCGTCATGGGGGGCTTTTAGCGAAAAGGGCGGGCCAAACCAAGGGGAAAGTTCATCAGGGGGCTGTTGCCTTGCACCCCCCTTGCCAAGGCGCATCCCCTCTGCGTTCATCGCGCCAAACTGCAGCAAGGGACCATGCCATGAACCACGACGACCTGCGCCACTGGTCCAAACGCGCCGCCGATTGGGCACATGACTATCACGCAGGCTTGCGGGGCAAACCGGTGCGCGCACCTTTGATCCCCGGTGCTATCGCGCGCCAGTTGCCGACCCAACCGCCCGAGATGGCAGAGCCGATGGAGACCATCTTCGCCGATTTTGACCGCATCGTGCCCCCCGGCCTGACCCATTGGCAACACCCGCGCTTTTTTGCCTATTTTCCCGCCAATGCCTCACCGGCCTCGATGTTGGCAGAGCAGTTGGCGAATGCTATCGCCGCCCAAGGGATGCTGTGGCAAACCTCGCCCGCTGTGACAGAGATTGAACAGGTCATGGTCGATTGGCTGCGCCAATCTTTGGGCTTGCCTGTGGAATTTACCGGCACGATCCATGACAGCGCCACGACCGCCACTCTGTCGGCCATCTTGACGATGCGCGAGCAAGCGCTGGATTGGGCGGGGCTGACCAAGGGGTTGCAGGGCCAACCACGTTTGCGGATTTATGCCAGCGATCAGACGCATTCGTCGGTGGATAAGGCGATGAGAATTGCGGGTTTGGGCCAAGACAATCTGGTCAAGATCGCCACTGATGCAACCTTGTCGATGACCCCGTCTGCCCTGCAAGCGGCCATCATGGCCGATCTGGCGGCAGGTTTTGTGCCTGCGGGGGTGGTTTTATGTGCGGGGGGCACCTCTGTCGGGGCGTTTGACCGGATGGGGGAGTGTATCAGGGTGGCCAAGGCGCATGACCTGCCCGTGCATGTTGATGCGGCTTGGGCGGGGTCTGCGATGATCTGCCCCGAATTTCGCAGCCTTTGGGCGGGGCTGGAGGGGGCTGATAGCATTGTCTTTAACCCCCACAAATGGCTGGGGGCGCAGTTTGACTGCGCGGTGCAGTTTCTGCGCGACCCCGGCCCGCAGGTGAAAACCCTTGGCCTGCGGCCCAGCTATCTGCAAACGGCGGGCCGCGAAGAGGTGGTGAATTTCAACGAATGGACCGTGCCCTTGGGACGGCGCTTTCGCGCGCTGAAACTGTGGTTCACCCTGCGCGCCTATGGGCTAGAGGGGCTGCGGGGGCGTATTCGCAACCATGTGGCTTGGGCGCAGGATTTGGCCTTGACCTTGGGCAAAGTGGCGGGGGTTGAGATTGTCACCCCGCCATCGTTATCGCTGTTCACCTTTGCCTTGGGCAGCGATGCCGCCACCGAAGCGCTGCTGACGCGCATCAACGACGATGGCCGCATCTATCTGACCCAAACCCGCCATCAGGGCCGCTTTGTCATTCGCGTGCAGGTGGGGCAGTTTGATTGCACGGTGGAAGATGTGCAGATGGTGGAACTTGTCGTGCGCGCGTTACTTTAAGAAGCCCGTACAACCCGATTTATCTGCAAGGTTTTTTAAACCCTCACCCCGCTGACAAGCTGCCAAGCCATGCGCGGTGCGGGGCGCATTGGCTGGCGGCACGGGTGTAATCGCGCACAAGGCTGGCATGGGCCAAGCGGGTTTTGTCGCGCAGCGCGGGGGATTTTTCCATCTCGGTCTTGGCGGCAGCGCGGTTGAGCAGGCCTAGGCCGTCCAGCACGGGCGTATAAAGCTGGCCTTGCAAATGCGGCAGGCCCAAGGGAAACGGGTCGAAATCCTGCGCTTGCGGCAAGCGGGTTTGCCACAGGGCCAGCCTGTCGCGCACAACCTGCGGATGGCTGTCCGCCACATCGCGCCAAAAGGGCGAATCGCGCCGTTCGCTGACATAGTGCAGGCGGATGAAATCGCGAAAGTCGTCGACCTGACGGGCCACGGCGGCGTTATACAGCCCCTGCCCTGTCGGATGGCCCAGCCATTCGGCCAAAAGCATCAACTGAACGATGGTGCCGTGGATCGATGTCGCCTCTAGGGGTTCCAGAAAGCTGGAAGACAGGCCCAAGGCCACGCAATTGCCGATCCACGCCGATTTCAGACGGCCCGCATCAATGGCGATGTCATTGCGGGGGTGGATTTCGTGGCCAAGGGCGGCTTCGACCTCGGCCTTGGCTTGGTCTTTAGTGATGTGGGCGTCGGAATAGACATAGCCCATGCCAAAGCGGTCTTGGGTGGGGATTTGCCAGATCCAGCCGTTCTTTTGCGCCCAAGCGGTGGTGCAGGGCGCAATCTCGGCCCCGTCTTTCAGATCAACCCAAAAGGGCATCGCGCGGTTGACGGGCAGCATTTGGGCGTAGCTGAGCCATTCTGCCCCCAAGGGGCCAATCAAGGCGCGGCGAAAGCCGCTGCAATCCAGAAAGAAATCGCCTTCTACCCGCCCACCGCTGTCCATAACCAAGGCCGTGATGCCGCCCTCGCCCGTTTCCACCGACAAAACCTGATCGTCGATCACGGCTATGCCCTTGGCCTTCTTGCGCAGCCAAGCGCCCGCGCGGGCCTGATCGAAGTGAAAGGCGTGGTGAAAGGGGCCAGCGGCAATGCTGCGGCCCTCTTTCATCGCCACGGGGGCGCGGTTGGCGTTGAGCAAGTGCTGGAACAAATGCGCCTCGGCCACGGGGCGGGCGGCGGCGACGGCATAGGTGTCAAGCGCAAGACCAGGCGTCAGCAGCGAGGGGTCATCAATCGGCCCGTCATAGCTGTGCCCCACCTTGCGCCAATCGCGGTGGCGGATGGCATATTTGATCGTCGCACCGCTTTCGCGCAAGAACTCGGCCTCGTCTAGGCCGAGGTGTTTGAGCATTTGGCGAAAGACGGCGGTTGATCCTTCGCCCACGCCAATCGTGCCGATTTTAGAGGATTCGATCACGGTGATCTTGCTCCCCCAACCTTTGCGCCCCGCCACATCGGCCAGCATCAGGGCGGCCAGCCAACCGGCTGTGCCGCCGCCGACGATAACCAGATGGCGCGGTGCCATCAGGCGACCTTGGAGGTCTTGGGCCGCGCCCATTCGGGCAGCCAGTCGCCATGCGCGACCAGCAAATCATGGGTCAGATCCCAGATTTGCTGCAAGTCAAGCTCTGCCCCCGTGTGGGGATCCAGCATAGCGGCGTGGTAGATATGTTCGGGGTTTTCGGTCAAAAGGGCCTGAACCGTCAGGTCTTGCACGTTGATATTGGTGCGCATCAGCGCGATCAGTTGCGGCGGAATATCGCGCACCACGGTGGGTTGCAGGCCCATGTGATCAACCAGCGTTGGCACCTCGACAGCGCAGCCTTCGGGCAATTGGGGGATAAAGCCCTTGTTGCCGTGGTTGCCGTAAATCACCGAAGGCTCGCCCGTGACGACCGAATTCACGATTTGGCTGGCGTATTCGTGGCTTTCTTTCACCTCGATCGTATTGGCCTCTTTCAGGGTGGTCGCCTCTTTCTTCCAACGGGCGATTTGTTCGATGCAACGCTTGGGGTATTCATCCAAAGGGATGCCGAACTTTTCGATCAGGTCGGGGCGGTCGCGCTTGATGAACCACGGGGTGTATTCGGCGAAATGCTCGCTGCTTTCGGTGACGAAATAGCCCAGACGGGTGAGCATTTCGTAGCGCACCTTGTTGGGGCAGCGCGGGTTCCAATGGCTGGGCTTTGGAAAGCGCCCCTCGCGGTAGCCTTTCAACAAGTCGGGGTAGAGGTTCTTATACGACCCATCCGCCTGACGATGTTCAAAGGTCATATAAAACGCCATGTGGTTGATGCCGCCCGCGCGGTAGCGGATGTCTTCCACCGGAATGTCCAGATCGCGCGCCAATTCAAACGCGGTGCCTTGCACCGAATGGCACAGGCCCACCTGTTTGATCTTTGGATATTTCGCGGCAATTGACCACGTGTTGATGGCCATCGGGTTGACATATTGCATCATGATCGCCTCGGGGGCGACCTGCATCATATCCTCGCAGATCGACCAAAGTGCCGGCACGGTGCGAATGCCGCGCATGATGCCGCCGATGCCCAAAGTGTCAGCGATGGTTTGGCGCAGACCGAATTTCTTGGGAATTTCAAAGTCGGTGATCGTGCAGGGATCATAGCCGCCGACCTGAAAGCAGCAGACGACAAAATCGGTGCCAGATAGAGCCGCGCGCTGGTTGGTATAGGTTTTCACGCTGGCCTTGCTGCCCAA
>CANIKY010000013.1 GCA_947468085.1 Paracoccaceae bacterium
CATTGCTTCAAGGTCTTTGCATTTTCAGCGTCACTCGTAGGCCACATTTAGCCTGATATCTTGGTACATAGTGGCATCTCATGAGGCACTGTGCAACACAAAGATCAATTAAATATGGACATATCAGACGTAGTGGACATCTTGAAACATTAACAAAGGGGGCGCGCAAACCCCCGCGCCAGGGCCGTCGCGCGCTTTGCCTTGGATTTGACACAGGCTTTTGGCGTTCTAACTTAAGTGTGTGTTCCAAGCGGAGCTTGCCCCATGCGCCTGATCCCCACAGCTTTTGCCCTATTTTTACTAGCCTGCCCCGCCTCAGCCCAAGAGGGGCCGATCCAAGCTACCATACTTGCCCAGATCGAAGCCTTTGAAGCCGACGATTTCGCCCGCGCCTTCACCTTCGCCTCGCCCAATATCCACGCCCTGTTCGGTTCGCCCGAAGCCTTTGGAAAAATGGTGCGCGAAGGCTATCCGATGGTTTGGCGCCCCGCCGATGTCGCCATGCTGGATCTGCGCTTTATCGGCGGGGCCTATTGGCAGCGCGTGCGCGTAACCGATGCCAAAGGGCGCAGCTTTTGGCTGGATTACCAGATGATCGAACGCCCCGAAGGTTGGCGCATCAACGCCGTGCAGATGCAAGAGGCCCCCGACGTCGGCGCCTAGGTCCAAGCTCGCACCCGATAAAGAGATTTTCCGCCGATCTGTCGCAAAATTGCGACAGATGTGAAGAGTGCTGTCGACAGGTTCTTCGCCATAGGGCAAGAATTGTGTCGATATCGTGGCAAAATTGCGTCTAACGCGCCGCAATCATAGACCATAGGCACACGACGCCCAGGGAGGGGTTTCATGAAGCTTGCCGAGGAACGGCACATCGCAGCCGACCCTGCGACAGTTTGGGCTGCGGTCTTGAACCCGCAGGTCTTGCAGGCCTGTGTTCCAGGCTGCGAAAGCCTGACAGGATCACCAACCGACGGGTTCGAAGCCGTCGTGGTGCAAAAGGTAGGCCCGGTCAAAGCGCGCTTTACCGGCACCGTCACCCTGTCCGAGATGAACGAACCCCACAGCCTGCGCATCACGGGCGAAGGCAAGGGCGGGGTTGCGGGCTTTGCCAAGGGCGGGGCTTTCGTGACCATGACGGCCGAGGGCGCGGGCACCAAGCTGACCTACGACGTTGACGCCTCGGTTGGGGGCAAGATCGCCCAACTGGGCAGCCGCATCATTGACGGCTTTGCCAAGAACTTTGCGGAAGAGTTTTTCAACCGCTTCCAATCCGCCATCGAAGGGCCCGAGCAAGAGGCCCCGGTTGACGCCGCAGACGCATCTGCCGACGAAGGCACCCAAGACACACCGAAAAAAGGCTGGTTCCGCCGTTTGATCGGCTGAACCTTTAAGCAATCAGGGAGGATAAGATGACCAAAGTAACGATGACCGTGAACGGAAAATCCGTCTCGGCCGAAACCGAGGGGCGCACGCTGCTGTCCTCTTATCTGCGCGAAGGGCTTGGCCTGACGGGCACCCATATCGGCTGCGACACCTCGCAGTGCGGGGCTTGTGTGGTGCATATCGACGGCGTGGCCGTGAAAAGCTGCTCGGTCTTTGCCCAAGACGTGGCCGGATCGAAAGTGACCACGATCGAAGGCATGGCCAATGCAGACGGCAGCCTTGGCGTGATCCAGCAAGCGTTCCAAGACCACCACGGGTTGCAATGCGGCTTTTGCACCCCCGGCATGGTGATGTCGTCGGCAGCGCTTCTGGCCAACAACCCCAAACCGACCGAGGCCGACGTGCGCCACGGCCTAGAGGGGAATATCTGCCGCTGCACGGGGTATCATAACATCGTCAAGGCCGTGATGGCTGCCTCTGGGCAGGATGTCGCCGCCGTTGCTGCCGAATAAGGGAGGGGATCAAGATGGCTAAGGATTTCGGAATTGGCGCGGAAGCCAAACGCACCGAAGACATCCGCTACCTGACCGGGGCGGGCAATTACACCCATGACGTGAACGTGCACGGCCAAGCCTATGCGGTCTTTGTGCGCTCTAACATGGCCCATGCGCGGATCAAATCGGTGGGCGCTGCCGCAGCCGAAGGGATGCCGGGCGTTCTGGCCGTGTTCACCGGCGAAGATTTCAAAGACGTGGGCGGCAATCCGGCTGGCTGGTTCATCGGCTCGCGCGATGGCTCGCCGATGAAAGAACCCAAGCGTCCGGTTCTGGCGCATGGCAAAGTGCGCCATGTCGGTGACGCTTACGCCGCCGTGATCGCCCAAACCTATATGGAAGCCAAAGACGCCGCCCAAGCCGTGGCGGACGCGTCAGAATTCGAAGAACTGCCCGCGATCATCGACATGGCGCAAGCTTTGGCCGACAGCTCGAACCGCGTGCATGACGAGATCGCCGACAACCAGTGCTTTGACTGGGGCTGGATCGAAGACAACCGCGCCAAAGTGGATGCCGCCATCAAGGCCGCCCCCCATGTCACCACGCTAGAACTGGTTAACAACCGCCTGATCCCCAATGCCATGGAACCGCGCGCCTCGATCGGCGAGTTCAATCCCGGCACGGGCGATTACAAGCTGACCACCACCAGCCAGAACCCCCACCTGACGCGCCTTTTGGTCGCGGCCTTTGTGCTGGGGATTCCGGAAAACAAGTTGCAAGTCGTGGCCCCCGATGTGGGCGGCGGTTTTGGGTCGAAGATCTACCACTACGGCGAAGAGGCTTTGGTGCTGGCAGCAGCCAAAAAGCTGAAAAAGCCGGTGAAATGGGTGGCAGAGCGTTCGGAAAGCTTCTTGTCGGATGCGCATGGCCGCGACCATGTCACCAAGATTGAACTCGCCTGCGAAAAAGACGGCACGTTCATCGCGTTTCGTACCGAAACCATGGCCAATGTGGGGGCCTATCTGTCGAACTTCTCGACCGTCACACCCACCTTCTTGCACGGTACACTGATGGCTGGCCCCTATAAGGTGCCCAATGTCTATGTGAACGTGAAAACCGTCTTCACCAACACCGCCCCCGTCGACGCCTATCGCGGCGCAGGCCGCCCCGAGGCGACCTATAGCCTTGAACGTGTGGTGGACCAGATGTGCCGCGAGTTGGGCCTTGACCCGTTCGAGGTGCGCCGCAAGAACTTTATCACGACCGACATGTTCCCCTACACCACCCCCGCCGGTCTGGCCTATGACGTGGGCAACTACCACGCCACGCTGGATAAGGCGATGGAACTGGCCGATGTGGCAGGCTTTGAGGCACGCCGCAAAGCGGCAGCCGCCAAGGGCAAGCTGCGCGGTCTGGGCCTGTCAACCTGGATCGAGGCTTGCGGGATTGCGCCGTCTAACTTGGTGGGCATCCTTGGGGCGCGGGTTGGCCTGTATGATGCGGCAACTGTGCGGGTGAACCCCACGGGCAATGTCTCGGTCATGGTTGGTGCGCATAGCCACGGCCAAAGCCACGAGACGGTCTTTGCGCAGATCATCTCGGACATGTTCGGCATTCCGATGTCATCGGTGGATATCGTGCACGGCGACACGGCCAAGATCCCCTTCGGGATGGGATCTTACGGCTCACGCTCGCTGGCAGTTTGCGGACAGGCTATGGCCAATGCCGCCGACAAGGTGATCGCCAAGGGCAAAAAGATCGCTGCCCATATGTTAGAGGCGACCGAGGCTGAGATTGTCTTCTCGGACGGGGTCTTTGCCGTGTCGGGGACCAACCGGTCCAAAACCTTCGGCGAAATCGCCTTTTCCGCCTATGTGCCGCACAACTATCCGCTGGCCACACTGGAACCGGGCTTGGAAGAAACCGCCTTCTACGATCCGGCGAACTTCACCTATCCCGCAGGCACCTATCTGTGCGAGGTTGAGGTTGATGCCGAAACCGGCAAGGTTGATGTCTGCAACTTCACCTGTGCCGATGACTTTGGCAATGTGATCAACCCCATGGTTGTGCGCGGACAGGTGCATGGCGGTGTGGTGCAGGGTATCGGCCAAGCGCTGCTGGAACACGGCGTCTATGACGAGAATGGCCAGCTTTTGTCGGGCAGTTACATGGATTACACCATGCCGCGCGCCGATGACGTGCCCTTTGTCACGGTCGACCATTCCTGCATCACGCCCTGCAGCCATAACAAGTTGGGCGTGAAGGGCTGTGGCGAGGCGGGGGCGATTGGCTCGCCTCCGGCGGTGGTGAATGCCGTGCTGGATGCTTTGAACCGGGGTGGTCACAAGATTGCCCATATCGACATGCCCCTGACGCCCTCGCGCGTCTGGTCGGCGATGAACGCGTAAGGAGGAGCAAAAAGATGCAAAACTTCGATTTCGTGAAACCTTCCAGCGTGGCAGAGGCCGTGGCAGCCTTGGCAAAATCGGGCGCACAGGCCCTGTCGGGCGGGCAGACTTTGACGCCCACGATGAAGCAGCGTCTGGCCACGCCGGATGTGCTGGTCAGCTTGACCGGCATTGCCGAGCTGAAGGGTGTGAAGCAAAACGGCGGCGTTCTGTGGGTTGGGGCGGCAACGCCCCACGTACAGGTCGCCAAAGAAGCGGCAGCCGTTTTTGCGGGGCTGGCTGGGCTTGCCGGCGGCATCGGCGACCCGGCGGTGCGCAACCGCGGCACGATTGGCGGTTCCATCGCCAACAACGATCCGGCGGCTTGCTATCCTTCGGCTGTGCTGGGGTCAGGGGCAACCGTGATCACCAACAAACGCCGGATTGCGGCGGATGATTACTTCACCGGCATGTTCTCGACAGCCCTTGCTGAGGGCGAGATTGTCACAGCCGTGGAATTCCCCATCCCAAAGCGCAGCGCCTATGCCAAGTTCAACCAACCCGCCAGCCGCTTTGCTTTGACCGGCGTCTTTGTATCCCAAGCCACCGATGGATCGGTGCGCGTGGCTGTCACAGGCGCTTCGAACAACGGCGTCTTCCGCTGGAAAGCGGCAGAGGCGGCGCTGACGGCCAACTTCTCAGCCAGCGCTTTGGTGGGGTTGACGGTAGACGCCACCGATATGATCGGCGATCTGCACGGCACGGCGGCCTACCGCGCCAATCTGGTCAAGGTGATGACAGGCCGTGCGGTGACCTCGTCGCGCTAAGCCGACTGACAGACTGACAAACGCCCGGGGGAAACCCCGGGCGTTTTGCTTTGGGCTTTTGAGGCCACGGCGATGCCAGAGCTTTTCCGGCGAAGGGGGAATGCCCATGGTTGCAACGACAGATTCCACCTTTAGCGTCATCACGACCAGGGAAAATGACCTGTTTTTTAGAATATCCCCAATCGTCAAAAAAACGGTCTTCCAGACTGTTTTTGATCCGCCTCAAATCCTTGACCCCTGCCAGATTGCGTTTAGGGCGATGGATCTCATTAGCCTGCGCCATCCTTTGAGCGACTGAAGGAACAAAACTAGCCTATTGCACCGTTCTTTCCCTCAATGAGAGGCGGTTCAGATTTGGGGCGGTCGTCACGCCAAGGCTTTTAGATATGCCAAAGCGGCATAACTGTCTTTCCACTTTCTTGGGTTCTGTGGCTGACCTTTCGGGGATTTACTCTTTTTGCACCTGTTAAGGCTACGTTCATGATGCAATCCGACCCTGATGATCCTTTCGTCGAAATCCGCTCCGCCGTGGCGCGGCTTTGTGCGCAGTTTCCCGCACCCTATTGGCGCCAGATGGACCGTGAGCAGGCCTATCCGACCGCTTTCGTACAGGCGCTGACGCAGGCGGGGTATCTTGCGGCCCTGATCCCTGAAGTCTACGGCGGCGCGGGTCTAAGCCTGTCTGCGGCGGCTGCAATTTTAGAAGAGATCCAGCGCGCCGGTGCCAATGGGGCAGCTTGTCATGCGCAGATGTACATCATGGGCAGTCTGCTGCGCCACGGGTCAGAGGCGCAAAAGGCGCAGTATTTGCCACAAATAGCTTCTGGCACTTTGCGGCTGCAGGCTTTTGGCGTAACAGAACCAGGCAGCGGCACGGACACGACTTCGATCACCACCTTTGCCGAAAAGCGCGGTGATCATTATATGGTCAGCGGGCAAAAGGTTTGGACCAGCCGCGCTGAACACTCTGACTTGATGCTGCTTTTGGCCCGTACCACGCCAAAGGACAAGGTCGTCAAGCGCACGGATGGGCTGTCAGTTTTCATCGTCGACATGAAAGAAGCGCTGGCAGGTGGCATGACGATCCGCCCGATCCGCACCATGATGAACCATTCCACCACCGAGATTTTCTTCGACAACGTCCGCGTGCCTGCTGAAAATCTGATCGGTGAAGAGGGCAAGGGCTTTCGCTATATCTTATCGGGCATGAATGCCGAACGCATCTTGATCGCTGCCGAATGTATCGGCGATGCCAAGTGGTTTACCCGGAAATCCACCGATTACGCCAATGAACGCAGGGTTTTTGGCCGCCCAATCGGCCAAAACCAAGGCGTACAGTTCCCCATCGCCCGCGCCTATGCCCAGATGCGCGCCGCAGAGTTGATGGTGCACCATGCGGCCACTTTGTTCGAGGCGGGGCGCGATTGCGGGGCAGAGGCGAACATGGCCAAGATGCTGGCGGCCGAAGCCTCGTGGGCTGCGGCAGAGGCTTGCGTGCAAACTCACGGCGGCTTTGGCTTTGCCGAGGAATACGACATCGAACGCAAGTTCCGCGAGGCGCGGTTGTATCAGGTGGCCCCCATCTCGACCAACCTGATCCTGTCGCATCTGGCCGAGCATGTGCTTGGCCTGCCAAGGTCGTATTAACATGGCGGGGCCGTTGACAGGGCTATTGGTTGTGGCCATCGAACAGGCGGTGGCTGCCCCCGCTTGCACCGTGCGCTTGGCCGATGCAGGTGCGCGGGTGATCAAGATAGAGCGTGAAAGCGGCGACACCGCACGCCACTATGACCGCGCCATCCACGGCACCAGCGCCTATTTTGCTTGGCTGAACCGTGGCAAGCAAAGCGCTGTGCTGGATATCAAGGCCGCAGCCGACCGCGCCGTGATCGAGGCGATGGTGGCGCAGGCCGATGTCTTTGTCCAGAACTTGGCCCCCGGGGCTGCTGCGCGGCTGGGCCTTGGGGCGGCAGACCTTGTGGCGCGTTTTCCCCGCATTATCGCGGTTGATATCGTGGGCTACGGCCAAGACACCCCCGCCCGCGATATGCGCGCCTATGATATGCTGATCCAAGCCGAAAGTGGGCTTTGTGCGGTGACGGGCACGCCGCAAACGCCCGTCAAAGTCGGCGTCTCGCTGGCCGATGTGGCCACCGGCATGACAGCTCATGCGGCCGTGCTAGAGGCGTTGTTGGAACGTGGCTTGACGGGCAAGGGCAAGGCGATTGAGATTGCCATGTTCGATACGATGGCAGATTTGATGTCGGTTCCTTTGCTGCACTATGATTACGCCCACAAAGACTCGCCGCGCGTGGGGTTAAGCCACGCGTCGATTTACCCTTATGGCGCGTTTGAGTGCATCGATGGGCAGGTTGTGGCCGTGGTGCAAGCCCCCCAAGAATGGGTGCGCTTTTGTACGGGCGTCTTGCGCCGCCCCGATCTGATCCACGACCCGCGCTTTGCCGATAACCCCGCGCGGGTGGCCAATCGCCCCGCACTTGAGGCGATCATCCACCCCGTCTTTGCTGCCCGAACCCAAGCCGAAATGATCGCCGTGCTAGAGGCCGCTGATCTGCCGTGGTCGCGCGTCAGCACCGTGGCGGACCTTTCCGCCCATCCCGCCTTGCGCAGGATGGTGGGCCAAGTGGCGGGCGGGGTTTTCACGGGTGCTGTATCGCCCTTGCGCCGCGATTTGGTGGCGGGGCCTGTGCCGGAACTGGGCCAAGATACTGATGCGATCCGCGTGGAGTTTGCCCCATGATCCAAGCCGCGCTGGATATCGACCACCTGCGCCAATGGATTGGCCGAACCGAGACGGCGCAAGACACCGTCTCGCCCCGTTTGGTGGCGGGGTATCTTGCGGTGCTGGATGACCCGCAGCCGCAGCGCGATCTGGGCGAGCTTGCCCCCTTGGCGATCCATTGGTGCCTTGCCCCCGAAACCCGCCCCATGTCGCAACTGGGCCTAGACGGTCACCCCAAGCGCGGCGGATTGCTGCCACCTGTGCCCTTGCCGCATCGGATGTGGGCGGGCGGCAAGATTGATTTGGCAGGCCGGTTCAAAGTGGGCGATGTGATCACCCGTCAGTCAACCGTGCAGGATGTCACGCTTAAAACAGGCCGCAGTGGAACGCTTTGCTTTGTCGCTGTTGATCATGTTTTTAAAGGTCCCCAAGGCCTGATCCTGACCGAGCGTCACGATATCGTCTACCGCACCCCGCGCGACCCGAATGCCCCTGCGCCCATGATCCCGCAAGCCCCTGTGGGGCGCTGGTCTTATAGCGTGATGGCGGACCCTGTTTTGCTCTTTCGCTATTCTGCCCTCACCTTCAACGGCCACCGCATCCACTATGACCGCACCCACGCGACGACCTCCGAAGGCTATTCAGGGCTGGTGGTGCACGGCCCGCTGCAAGCCACGATGATGCTGGAATTTGCCGCCAAGCTGCAAGACAGCCCGCCCACGACCTTTACCTTTCGCGGGATCAGCCCGCTGATGGACGGCGCGGCCTTTAGCGTTAATGCCGATGAAACCCACGAAGGTCTGCACCTTTGGACCGCAGCCGCCGATGGCCGCCTGTGCATGGAGGCGCAGGCGGTCTGGGCTTGACGAACTTAAACTTGGGCAAGCCCTCGGGCCTCGCCTTCACCTACAAGGAGATTCAAGATGATCAGGTTAGGCGTTGACGTCGGCGGCACCTTCACCGACCTCGTGCTAGAGGCGGTGGGGGCGGATGGCCGGCAAGAGGTGTTCGTACACAAAGTTTCAAGCACGCCACAGGATCAGTCGATCGGCGTGGTACAAGGCGTGGTCGAGCTTTGCGCCATTGCGGGCATTCAGCCCGGCCAGATCGACGCCCTCTTTCACGGCACGACCGTTGCCACCAACATCGTGATCGAACGCGACGGGGCCGAGGTGGGCATGATCACCACCAAGGGCTTCCGCGACATCTTGCACATGGCGCGTCACAAGCGACCGCATAACTTTTCTTTGCAGTTCGATGTGCCATGGCAAAGCGCCCCGCTGATCAAGCGGCGCAACCGCATTGCTGTCAGCGAACGCATCATGCCGCCCACAGGCCGCATCGAAACACCGCTGAACTTGGACGAAGTCGAACAAGCCGCCGAACTTTTCGCCCAGCGCGGGTTGCAGGCGGTGGTGATCGGCTTTTTGTTCTCTTTCCTCAACAACGACCACGAATTGAAAGCCAAAGAGATCGTCAAGCGTGTGATGCCCGATGCTTTCATCTGCGCCTCCTGCGAAGTCGTGAACACGATGCGCGAATATGAACGCTTCTCGACCGCCGCGATGAACGCCTATATCGGGCCGCGCACGGCGGGATATCTGGACAACCTGCAACGCCGCCTGCGTGAGGCGGGGGTGAATGCTTATGTGCGCATGATGCAGTCGAACGGCGGGGTTTCCACGGTGGAACAGGCCAGCAAAAATCCGGTCGGCCTGTTGCTGTCTGGCCCTGCCGGTGGGGTGATCGGCGGGCGCTGGACGGGGCAAGCCTGCGATCAGGGGCAGGTGATCACGATCGACATCGGTGGCACCTCGGCTGACATTTCGGTTATTCGCGATGGCAACCTGACGATCAAGAACCCGCGCGACACCGAAGTGGCCGAAATGCCCGTGCTGGTGCCAATGATCGACATTGACGCCATTGGCGCAGGCGGCGGGTCTATCGCCTATGTCGACAGCGGCGGGGCGTTTCGCGTTGGGCCAAGGTCGGCGGGTGCCGAACCCGGGCCTGCGTGCTATGGCAAGGGTGGCGCTGAGCCGACCGTCACCGATGCCCAAGTGGTGCTGGGCCGGCTTGACCCAGAGCAGTTCTTGGGTGGCGGGCTGAAGATTGACCCCGCCTTGGCCGAGGCGGCTATAAGGTCAAAACTGGCGGAACCTTTGGGCCTGTCGGTAAAGGAAGCGGCCCTTGGCGTTTTGCGGATCATCAACAACCACATGGCGCTGGCCATTGCGTCCAATTCTGTCGCGCGCGGGATTGATCCGCGCGGCTTTAGCCTGATGGCTTTTGGCGGCGCAGGCCCCCTGCACGGCGTGGCTTTGGGCGAGGCGATCTGGGCCAAGAATGTCATCTCACCGCTGCATCCGGGCATCACGGCGGCGATGGGGCTTTTGGTCACCGAACCGCGCTATGAATTTACCCGCTCGTCTTTGTCGATCCTGCAAGCGGGTGATACCAGCAGCTTTGGCCAGATTGGCGCTGTGTTTGACAAGCTTCAGGCAGAAGCCAAGGCCCAACTTGACAGCGACGGCATTCCCGCATCGGCCCAACGCTTTTCGCGCATCGCCGAATGCCGCTATGTGGGCCAAGGGTTTGAACTGCGCGTCGATGTCCCCGAGGGCCCCTTTACCGCCGAGATCGCCGCAGGCGTGGCCAAGGCGTTTTACGCCGTGCACCGCACCGAATACGGCCATGCCTTCGAAGATCAAGCGGTGGAGGTTGTCACCCTGCGCGTGATCGGCACCGCCTCAGCCGAAACGCTGCGCTTGCCCGCGCTGGAAAAAGGGGGGCGAAGGAACCCCTCTGAAGCCGCGCTTTACGCCCGCATGACCACCTTTGACGATGGCCAAACGCTGGAAACCCCGCGCTTTGACCGTTCGAAACTGAAAGCCGATGATGTGGTGACAGGCCCTGCCATCGTCACGCAAACAAACTCAACCACCGTGATCCCCAAGGGCTACACCGCCACCGTCATGCGGTTGGGCGATATCGTGATCAGCCGCACCGGAAAGGAGTCCTAAGCCATGAGCAAGATAATTGATCCGATCACGCTGCAAGTTATCGGCGGGGCGCTGCATGCGATAGCGGAACAGATGGGCAATGTGCTGTACCGGATGTCGTATTCCTCGATCATCCGCGAAAGTCAGGATCTGGGCGCGGGGCTGTTCGATCTGGACTATAACACCCTGTGCGAAAGCGATTCCACGCCGATGCACATCGGCTCGATCCCGGGCTATCTGCGCGGCATTGAAAAAAGCATTCCGCTGACAGACTGGCACGAAGGCGATGTGGTGATCCACAACCACCCCTATTTCGGCGCCAGCCATTCGCCCGATATCGGCATCGTCATGCCGATCTTTTATTGCGGCGAGTTGGTAGGCTTTTCAGCCAACACTGCCCATCATCTGGACATTGGTGCCGCTACCCCCGGCCTGATCATCGACGTGCCCGATGTCTTTGCCGAAGGCATGCTGCTCAACGGGTTAAAACTGGTCGAAGCGGGCAAGCGCAACGACACGCTTTGGCGTTATATCAGCGGCAATACCCGTGTGCCCGGATTGGTGATGCGCGACCTTGAAGCGCAGATCGCCTCGGCTGAACTGGGGGTCAAGCGGTTCTGCGAGCTGATGGATACCTATGGCCGCGATACGGTCGAGCAGGCGTCCAAGCAGTTGATGGATTATTCCGAACGCATGCTGCGCCGCGAAATCGCCAAGATTCCTGACGGGGAATATGTGGCCGAAGGGTTCCTTGACGACGATGGCCGCACAAGGGGCGTGCATCTGCCGATCAAGGTGACGGTGCGCGTGACGGGCGACGATGTCGAGGTCGATATGACAGGGTCTTCCCCACAGGTTCCCACGGCCTATAACGTGCCCTTTGAAGGGTCAACCAAAGTCGCCTGCTACTTCGCCTTTCGCGCGCTGTTGTTGGACACCTACACCAACACCGAATACATCCCGCAAAACGAAGGCTCGTTCCGCCCTGTGAAGGTCACGGCCCCCTTGGGCTGCATCTTCAACCCCATTGCGCCTGCAGCGTGCGAGGCGCGGTTCAACCAGATCCAACGCATCGTGGATCTGATCATCAAAGCGCTGGCCCCCGTTCTGCCTGACAAATGCACCGCTGGAAACGCTGCCTGTCTGTCCTTCGCCAGCTATTCCGGCGTGCGCGATACGGGCGATTACTGGGTGCTGATCGAGGTGAACGAGGCGTCGATGGGCGGGCGCCCCAAATCTGACGGGCCCGATACGATTGAAGAGTTGATGCGCAACACCCGCAACAATCCGCTCGAAGACCTTGGCATGCACCTGCCCGTCATCTGCGACCGCTACGAAATTCGCGACGATGTCTTTCCGGGGGCTGGAGAGTTTCGCGGTGGGATGGGCGTGGTCAAATCGCAACGCTTCTTGGTGCCGGGTTTCATGACCCACGAAAGCGACCGCAACGAGGATGTGCCATGGGGCATCTTCGGCGGTGGCGAGGGTGTTACGGCGGCTGTGCGGATGCACAACCACACCAAAGACACCCCGCCCATCGACGTGCCCGCCAAAATCTCTGGCCTGCGGGCAGAGGCGGGGGATGTGATCACCTATCTGTCGCCCGGCGGTGGCGGCTATGGGCCAAGCTTAAAGCGCGACCCGAACAAGGTGCTGGATGACTTGCTAGACGGCTACATCACCCCTGACCACGCACGCGATGTTTACGGCGTGGTCGTCAAGCCTGTAACCAACGGCTACCAATGGGGCCTTGACCTGCCCGCCACAGCCAAACTGCGCGCCAGCTTGTCTATGGCTTGACACGGGGGCGCTCAGGCCCCCCATTAAAGGGGCGGTGCGGCGGGTAACCCTGCCGCCCGCCCTTTTGCATTGGGGCTTGGGCCATGGATCTGCGCGACTTTCAGTATTTCATCGCCATCGCAGAGACGGGCAGCTTTTCCAAAGCCGCCATGGCCCATACCATCGCCCAATCTGCCCTAAGCCGCCGCATCCGCGACCTAGAGCTTGATCTGGGCGTTTCACTTTTCTACCGCAACGGGCGCGGGGTTGTGGTGACCGAAGCGGGGGCGACCTTTCTGACGCGTGCCCGCAGCATCTTGGCCGATGTGGCGAAGATTAGATCAGACCTCAACGCCAGCCATGCCACCTTGCAAGGAGTGGTCACGCTGGGGGTGCCGCCCTCGGTCGGGTTGATCTTGCTGGCCCCTTTGCTGTCGCAGATCAGAAGTGATTATCCGGGCATCCAGATGCGGGTGCTGGAAGGGTTCAGCGGTTATGTCGCCGAATGGCTGGCCAATGGGCGGGTCGATCTGGCGGTTCTGTATAAGGTGCGCACAGGTACCTTTCCTGATGCCGAACATCTGTTGTTTGAGGATATGCACCTGATCTCGTCCCCGCATGCACGCCCCTTAGGTCAGGGGCCAACCGTAGAGCTGCGCGATCTTGCGGGCGAGGATTTGGCCCTGCCCGGTGTGCCACATGGCTTGCGCATTCTGGTCGAAGAGGCTTGCGCGCGCGCGCAAGTCACCCTGTCTGTCGCGATGGAGTTGGAAACCCTGCCCACTATCCGCGGCCTTGTGGCCATGGGTACGATCCGCACCATCCTGCCCGTCACCGCCGTGCAGGCCGAATTGCAAAGTGGTGAGTTGGTGGCACAAAAGATTGTGGCCCCCATCATCTGCCGCGAGTTGATTCTGGTCCACGCCCCGCAACGTGCCCAAGCCCCCGCCACGCGGGCGGTGGTGCAGCTGATCCGCGCGCATATTGAACGGCTGCTGGAATCGGGGGCTTGGCTGGGAAGAGCCTAACGCCCCGTCACGCTGGCGCGGTAGCCGCTGGGGGTTTGGCCGAACATGGCCTTGAACAGGCGTGAAAACTGGGCCTGATCACAAAAGCCAAAGCGATAGGCGATATCCGACATCGGGCCGGGGTTTGACATCGCCAGCAAATTTCGCGCCGCAATCAGGCGCTGTTCGCGGATCAGTTGTGACACGGTTGCGTTGCCGTCGGCAAAAATCTCGTGCAGGTAGCGTTTGGATATGCCGCAAGCCTCGGCCACCAGATCGGGCGACAGGTCAGGGTTTGACAGGTTGCGGCGGATCACCTCCTCCGCTCGCTTCAGATGGGCCGTGCGCACCGCACTTTGCGCCCCATCGGCCATCTCGCAACCGCGGTCGATGGCCAGAGCCAACAGTTCAATCAACTGCCGCCCCAAAACATCCCCTGCCGCTACTTCTGCGGGGGCTGCCGCTTGGACCTGTTGGGCCATGGTGGTAAACAATCCCCCCAAGCCATCGCGCCCGTCAAACACTTGGGCGCAAAAGCGGTCAGGGCTGCGCAATCGCTGGGTTAGCACGGGCTTGGCGACCTTTAGTACACACAGGTCATTCGCCGCCTCATAGGAAAAGCGATAAGGCTCGTCGCCGCGTTCCAGAAGGAACCCGCCCGGATCGCAGCGCACCTCACGGCCCAACTGGCGAAAGGTGACCGGCGCGCGGCGAGGAATGGTGATCAGATATTGCTCTTCGCAGGTGCCCGCGATGTGGCGGGGGTGGCGTTCGTATTGCACCGCTTCCGTTTGCAACCGCGACAGCGAAAGATCTCCCAAGGTTTGATGCTCTAGCTGCCCGTCAAAGCGCGCCGCATCGCCAAAGGTCAGGTGCAGCGGAAAATAGACATCGGCGATCACGCCATTCCAATGCCCCGCCCGCGCGGCAGGTGGCAGGTTGGATGTGCTGTGGCGCATCAGAGTCAAGGCACCCCCCCTTGGGCAAATGATAAACTATGCTTGGGCAAAGCCCAAGCCTTTGCAAGAGGATTCGCGCCCAAGTGCGCGGGCTGACAAAAGCTTGTTCCCTGTGACGCAAGACGCCTGCGGCGGAATCAGTCAGGCTATGCTTTGAACAGGCAGTGTCTGCCCCGCTGCAAGCCTGACCCTTTGGTAGAAAGAGCGTCCGATGTCCCATTCCAAGGTTGATCCGATTACCCTGTCTGTCGTGCGCGGTGTGCTGGAAACCACGCAGCGCGAAATGACGCTGACGCTGGAACAAACCGCCCGCTCGTCAGTGTTCAATCTGGCGCATGACTATTCAACCGCCCTGTTCAACGCCACGCCCGAGATGATCTTGCAGGGGCAAGACATTCCGATCCACCTAGGGTCGTTGATCCCCGCCATGAAATCGGTCGCCAAGTATTTCGAAGGTGACATTCACGACGGCGACCTGATCTTGCACAACGATCCGGAATATGGCGGATCGCATATCATCGACACCTGTATGTATTACCCCGTCTTTTACCAAGGCGAGCTGGTGTTCTGGACGGTGTGCAAAGGCCACCTGACCGATATCGGCGGCCCCGTGCCCGCAGGATATAACCCCGCCGCAACCGAGATTTATGCCGAAGGTCTGCGTATCCCGCCGCTGAAGCTGTGGGACAGGGGCAAGCCGCGCAATGATGTCATCAACCTTTTGCTTTCGAATATGCGCGCGCGCCGTGACCAGCAGGGTGATTTCAACGCGTTGATCGGGGCCTGCAAGGTCGGCGCGCGGGCCTTGATTGCGCTGATGGACAAATACGGCAAAGACATGGTGCAAACCTGCATCGCAGAACTGCTTAACATGGCCGAAGCGCATATGCGCAGCCTGATCGCCAAGGTGCCCGACGGCACCTATACCGGCACGGCCATTCTGGAAGATGCAGGTCACGGCTTTGGCGATTTTGACATCACCGCCACCGTGACGATCACGGGCGATAGCTGCCATATCGCCATTCAATCGCCGCCGCAAATTCCCTATTTCATCAACAGCTACGAAGGTAACAGCCACTCGGGCGTCTATCTTGGCCTGATGATGTTCGCCCAACTGCCGCCACCTTATAACGAGGGTCTGTATCGTTGTGTGTCGACCGACATGGGCCCCAAGGGCACCTTGTGCAACGCAAAGTCCCCCGCCCCCCATATGAACTGCACCACCACGCCAATGGAAACCCTGACCGATGCCGTGCGCTTGGCCTTTGAACAGGCCGCCCCCGACAAAGTTTCGGCAAGCTGGGGCCATGCCAATGGCTGCAACATCGCAGGCTGGGACAAGCGCCATGACGAGGAATATGTGACGATGGTTCTGGCCTCGATCATCTCGGGCGCGGGGGCGACGGCCAACCAAGACGGCTGGCACGCCTGCGGGCCAGAGTGCTGCTTTGGCGCGCTGACCTCGGGCGATATCGAGATGTTGGAACATTCTTACCCCATCATCATCCACCGCTATTCGCTGATGGAAGATTCGGGCGGTGCGGGCCGTAACCGTGGCGGATCGGGCACGTGTTGGGAGGTGGAGCCGCTGGATACCCCCATGACCCTGATCACCTTTGGCGAGGGGCGGCGCATACCCGCCATGGGGGCAGCCGGGGCCAAATCGGCCATGGTGGCCCCCAAGGTCGGCTCGCTGGAGCTAACCCGCAACGGCAAGACCGAAGTCATCACCAACAACGTCATCGAAACCATCCACCCCGGCGAACGCGCCGCCAACCGCAACCCCGGGGGCGGCGGCTTTGGGCTGGCCTTTCAGCGTGACATCGCCCGTGTGGTCGACGATGTGCGCAACAGGCTTGTTAGCGAAAAAGGGGCGCGACTGGATTACGGCGTGGTCTTTGCCAATTTCGCAGCCCTCGAAGTTGACCACCAAGCCACCGCCGCTCTGCGCGCCACCGCCGCCTGATCAAGGACAAAACCATGCAAAACCAATATCGTCTGGGCATCGACGCCGGCGGCACTTTCACCGACTTCATCCTTGCCGATCGCAAGGGCGATGTGCGCATCTTCAAGGCGCTGTCCACCCCGCAAGACCCGACCCTTGCCATCCGCAACGGGTTGAAACTGATCGAGGAAGAGACGGGCATTTCGGCCACCGAAATCGTCTCGAACGCCGATTTGTGCATCAACGGCACCACCGTGGGCCTGAATGCGCTGATCCAACACAAGGGGGCGAAGGCGGGTCTGATCGCCACCAAGGGCCACGAGGACAGTATCGAAATCCGCCTTGGTCACAAGGAAGATGGCTATCGCTACGACCCCGAATACCCGCCCGCCACCATGCTGGTGCCGCGCTATCTTCGGCGCGGGGTGAGTGAGCGGGTGATATCCACCGGTGCCGTGCACACCTCGATGAACGAGGAAGACGTCCGCGAGGCGTGCCGCCACTTCCTCCGCGAAGGCGTGGATTCAGTGGCCATTTCCTTTGTCTGGTCGGTGCTGCACCCCGACCACGAACTGCGCGCGGCTGAAATTGTGCGCGAGATGATGCCCCATGTTCGCCTGACCGTGGGCAGCCAGCTTTACCCGCAGGTGCGCGAATATACCCGCACCTCAACCGCCATCGTCAACGCCTACCTCGCCCCGATCCTGACGCGCTATGTCGAGGCGGTGGATGGCTATTTCCGCAGCCTAGGGGCCAAAAATCCAGTGCGGTATTTCCAATCGAACGGCGGTTTGGCGGTGGGGTCGGTTGTGTCTGACCAGTCGGTTTATGCGATCAACTCTGGCCCCGCCTCGGCCCCGCAGGCGGCGTTGTATATCGCTGAGCCGTGGGGGCTGAAAAACATCATCACGGTCGATATGGGCGGCACGTCCTTTGACATCACGCTGACGCGGGATGGGCGGGCCAATGTGTCCAAGAACATCGACTTCTTGCGCTACCGCATTGGTATTCCGATGATTCAGGTGGAAACGCTGGGGGCAGGTGGCGGATCGATCGGCTGGATCGATGCGATGGGCCTGATGCAGATGGGCCCGCAATCAGCAGGTTCTGAACCCGGGCCTGCGGCCTATGACCAAGGCGGCACCCAGCCCACGACCACTGATGCCAACCTTGTGCTGGGCTATATCAACCCAGATGGTCTGGTGGGGGGGCGTTTGCCCTTGAACACGCAAAAGGCGCGTGAGGCGATCAAGGCGCGCATTGCGGACCCCTTGGGATTGTCGGTTGAAAAGGCCGCTTACGGCATGTTCAACATTGTCAACAACAACATGGTCAACGCCATCCGCCGCGTGTCGGTGGAACGTGGCTATGATCCGCGCGACTTTGTGCTGAACTGTGCTGGCGGCGCCACGGGGGCGCATATCACGGCCCTTGCGCGCGAAATGGGGATCACACGGGTGCTGATCTCCAAACTCGCCTCGGGGCTTTGTGCTTATGGGCAGATTATTTCGGATGTGAAGTATAACTACATGGCGCCAGCCCCGATCCGGCTGGATGGGGTGGGCGCGGCGCAGAGGTTGGATGGGTTGTTTGCGGGCTTGGAAACCAAAGGCGTGGCCGATCTGACGCGTGATGGCTTTACCCAAGACCGCATTTCCATCCGCCGTTCGCTGGATATGCGCTATGTCGGCCAAGTGCATGAATGTACCGTGGAAATCGACCCCTTCGCATTGACAGATGATGCCCTGACCAAGCTGATCGACGCCTTCCACGCCCGCCATGAAGAGCTTTATACCTATTCCGAACGCCAAAGCGTGGTGGAAATCGTCAACGTCGAAAGCGCAATCTGGGGGCGGGTTGATCGGCCCAACCGCATGAGCGTGGCCCCCGGCAAAGGGGCGGCATCGGCCCTTGAGGGCACCCGCCCGATGATCTTTGACGCCGGTGCCCTAGCCCAAGATGTGCCGGTTTATGCCGGTGCCCGCTTGGGTGCGGGGGACAAGATCACAGGACCTGCCGTCATTGAAGAAATCACAACGACCCTTGTCATCGAACCCAATTGGCAGGCAGAGTTGCACGAAAGCGGCGTCTATCTTGTCGACATGATTGGCGCGTGACCAGCAGGGGGAAATGATGACTTTTCTAAACTGTGATATGGGCGAAAGCTTTGGCCTTTACCGCATCGGCGATGATGCGGGCCTGATGCCGCTTATTGATGTGGCCAATGTGGCCTGCGGCTTTCATGCGTCAGATTACAACCACATGCGCTCCACCGTGCAACTGGCCAAAAAGCACGGGGTCAAGGTGGGCGCGCATCCTTCGTTGCCCGATCTGCAGGGCTTTGGTCGGCGTGAAATGAAGATCGGGCGAGAGGAAATGACCAACTGCCTGATCTATCAAATCGGCGCGCTCAAGGGTTTCTTGCAGGCCGAAGGGATGGAGATGAACCACATCAAGCCCCACGGCGCGCTTTACGGGATGGCCGCAAGGATGGAAGATATCGCCCACGCCGTCTGCGATGCCGCTGATGTTTTTAAAGTGCCGCTCTTTGGCATGTTCGGTACCCTGCATGAAACCATCTATCAGGCACGCGGCCATAAGTTCGTGTCAGAGTTCTATGCCGACCTTGATTATAGTGACGCGGGCGGCGTGATCATCACCCGCGAACACCACGCCACTGACGAGGCAAAAGCCATTGCCGCCTGCCTGCGCGCCATAGCCGAGGGCAAAGTCACCAGCGTGGGCGGGGTTGAATTGGCGGTACGGGCCGATGCGATTTGCGTGCATTCGGATACGCCCAATGCCGTGGCCCTTGCCCAAGCGGTGCGCGGTGCCATCTCTTCCCTTCCCTCTCCGCGTTGAAAAGGCCCGACCCATGAGCAAACAAATCCTCTCGCCCCTGCCTGGCACTTTTTACAGCAAGCCCGCGCCGGGCCAGCCCGCGTTCAAAAAGGTTGGCGACACAGTCGCTGTAGGTGATGTGATCGGCCTGATCGAAGTGATGAAATCCTTCCACGAAGTCGCCGCCGACCAAGCCGGCACCATCACGGCCTTTATTGCAGACGACGAAGAACCCGTCATGGCTGGCCAAGCGCTGATCGAACTGGCGTAACAATGGTGATCCAAAAGCTTTTGATAGCCAACCGGGGCGAAATTGCCGTGCGGATCATCCGCGCGGCGCAAGAGCTTGGGATTGCCACGGTGCAGGTCCATTCGGCGGCAGATGCGGAGTCGCTGGCTGTGAAAATGGCGGATGAGGCGGTGAATATCGGCCCGCCGATGGCGTCAAAATCCTATCTCAACATCGCCAATATCCTGAAAGCCGCCGCTGATACCGGGGCTGACGCCGTGCATCCGGGCTACGGCTTTCTGGCCGAAAACGCTGATTTCGCCGATGCGGTGGAAGCGGCGGGGTTGATCTGGGTGGGGCCGAAAGGCAGCGCCATTCGGGTGATGGGCGACAAGGTGGCCGCACGGGTGGCAGCGCAATCGGCGGGAGTGCCGGTGGTGCCCGGGTCAGACGGACGGATTGATGACCCCGATCAGGCCCGTGCTTTGGCGCTGACCATCGGCTTTCCGGTGATGATCAAAGCCGCAGCGGGCGGCGGCGGGCGCGGCATTCGCATTGCCCAAGACATTGAAGAATTCGACCGCCTTTTGCCCCAAGCGAGTGCCGAAGCGAAGGCCGCATTCGGCGATGGCGGTCTGTATATGGAAAAAGTCATCGAACGCGCCCGCCATATCGAGGTGCAGATCCTAGGCGACGGCACCGATGTGATCCACTGCTTTGAACGCGAATGTTCCTTGCAACGCCGCCGTCAAAAGGTGTGGGAGGAAGCCCCCTCTTCCGCTTTGCCGCAAGCGATGCGCGAAAAGCTGTGCGCGTCAGCGGTGGCTTTGGCCAAAGCGGTGCACTATCGCGGCGCGGGGACGCTGGAATATCTGTACGACGATGCGTCAGGCGCGTTCTACTTTATCGAGATGAACACCCGCATTCAGGTGGAACATCCGGTGACCGAAATGATCACCGGCATCGACCTTGTGCGCGAAATGCTGCGCATCGCGGGCGGTCAGCCTTTGCGCTATAAACAATCCGATGTGCGCCTGAACGGCCACGCGATCGAGGTGCGGATTTGCGCCGAAGACCCCGCGCAGGGCTTTAAACCCGGGCCGGGCACAATCTCGACCTTGAAAGTGCCTGGCGGGCCGGGGGTGCGGTTTGATACGCTGCTCTATCAAGGCTACACTGTTCCGCCGTTTTACGACTCACTCTTGGGCAAGTTGATCGTGTGGGATGAAACCCGCGCGCAGGCCATCGCCCGCATGGCCCGCGCCTTGGGCGAGCTAGAGGTGGGCGGTTTGCCCACAACCAAACCTTTGCATCAAGCCCTTGCGCGTGATGCAGAGGTGCAAGCCGGACAGTTCCACACCCGCTGGCTGGAACCATGGCTGGACCAGAACGCAGATAGACTGGGTGAGGAGATCAAAACCCCATGACAACCAGATACACCTTCGGCGGTGACGAGCATATCTTTGTGGAATGCAGCGAGGAAATGTCGCTGGAGGCGTTCTTTAAGGGCATGTCGATCACCACGGCCCTGCGCAATGCCAACATCAAGGGCGTGACCGAGATTTGCCCCGCCAACGCCTCGTTCCAAGTGCGGTTTAACCCCGATATCATCGCACCCGATGAGATGATGCGGCAGTTAAAGGCGCTAGAGGCTGTGGCGCAATCGGCGCCTTCGACTCTTAATACCCGCATCATCGAAGTGCCGGTTTACTACAACGACCCGTGGACGCATGAAACCGGCCAGCGCTTTCGTGAACGCCATCAAGACCCGACCTCGACCGATATCGAATATACGGCGCGGATCAACAATCTTGATGGGATTGACGGATTTATCAAAGCGCACTCTGGCGCGCCGTGGTTTGTGTCGATGGTGGGGTTTGTGGCGGGGTTGCCCTTCTTGTACCAGATGGTCGACCGTGACCGGCAGATCCAGTCGCCCAAATACCTGCGCCCGCGCACCGATACGCCGCGCCTGACCGTGGGCCATGGCGGCTGCTTTGCCTGCATCTATTCGGTGCGTGGCGCGGGTGGCTATCAGATGTTCGGCATCACGCCCATGCCCATCTATGACCCCAACCAAACCACCAGCTATCTGCGCGACTTTATGTGCCTGTTCAAACCGGGTGACATTGTGAAGTGGAAGCCGATTGGACGCGAGGAATACGACCACACCGTAGCCGAGGTTGACGCCGGACGCTGGCAACCGCGCATTGCGCCGGTGACCTTTAGCTTGGAGGAATTCTCCAAGGACATCGACGGCACCAATGCCCGCGTGATGGAGGCTCTCAATGGCCATTAATGTCCTTAAACCCGGCCTGTCCACCACGGTGCAAGACCTTGGGCGTCCGGGATATTACCACATCGGCATTCCCACTTCGGGCGGGATGGATACGCTGTCTTTGGCTGCGGCCAATCTGCTGGTGGGCAATGACGCAGGCGCTGCGGTGCTGGAAGCCGTGTTCATGGGGCCAGAATTGGAGTTCACCCAAGACGCGATGGTTGCGGTGACGGGGGCTGATCTGCCGCCCAAGGTAGACGGGCAAGACCAGCCCTGCTGGACGGCTTTCAAGGTCAAAAAGGGGCAGGTTTTGTCCTTTGGCTTTCTGAAAAAGGGCGCGCGGGGCTATATTGCGGTGTCGGGCGGCATTGATGTGCCCGTGGTGCTGGGATCACGCTCGACCTATACTTTGGGGGCTTTGGGCGGGTTTGAAGGGCGCAAACTGGCCGCAGGCGATGTGCTGCCAGTGGGCCAAGGCGTGATTGTCGCCGAAGGCCGCGCCGTGGCCGAGGCGTTGCGCCGTGGCCCCGGCGCGCCTGCCGAATTGCGGATGCTGCCGGGGCTGTATTGGCACCGCATCTCTGAACAGGCGGGTAAGAACTTCTTCGAAGACACTTGGAAAGTGGCCCCCGAGGCTGACCGGATCGGCTACCGCTTCAAGGCGGGCCGCCCGTTGGATTTCGTGCCGCGCACGCCGCCCTTTGGTGCGGGGTCTGACCCGTCGAATATCGTAGATGCCTGCTATCCCTATGGCTCGGTTCAGGTCCCTTCGGGCACTGAACCGATTGTTCTGCACCGCGATGCGGTGTCTGGCGGCGGGTATATGATGATTGGCACGGTAGTGTCAGCCGATATGGACCTGATCGGCCAGTTGCAGCCCCACACACCGACAAAGTTTGTCAAAATCACGATGGAACAGGCCCTCACGGCCCGCGCCGACCGACGCAAGACGTTAGAGGCTATCGCAAAAGCCTTGGCATGATAGGATATGGCGGGGTTTAACCCCGCCATATTCAACCCGCCCTAAGCGGGCAAAGAGGTTCCCTTGGCGCTTGCCCCCTATGCCGACCCTACCACAACCTCAAACCTAGCCGCCCCGCCCCATCTGGCCCGGCGCAGGCTAAGGGTGCGCGGCACCTCGATCACGTTGTTGAAAGAGGTGCGCGAACGGGCGCAGGCGGACTTGGGCTTTGATGTCGATTACGAGCTTATGGATTTCATCACCTGTCAAAGACAGGCAGCGATGCAGCCTGAAGGCTATGATATTTATGAACAATGTTTTCACAATCTGGATATTGTCTGGTTTTGGGGCGCTTTGCAGCCCATCGACACCCAACGCATCGCCGATTGGGACAAGATCACGGATCTGTCCAAAGAGGGCGGCATCAGCAAATATGCGTGGCGCGGGCATGGCGATGCGCCGGTGCGCAAGCTTTATGTGCAACCCGGCGGTTTTTTGGGGCCCAAACAGGGGCGCTACATCTCGATGCTACCCACTGTTCACAATATGGACAGTTTCGGCTTTGACACGCGGGTGTTTGGCAATGGCGAGATCAAGCGCCCCTCTTGGGCATGGCTTTTGGATCGCCGTGCCAAGGGGCGCATCGCCTTGGTTGACGAACCCGCGATTGGGTTCTTTGATGCGGCCCTAGCGGGCGAAGCCGCCGGAGAGGTGCAGTTCACTGATATTGGCAACATGACCATTGCTGAAATCGACGGCCTGATGACCTTGTTGGAAAACCGGCGACGGCAGGGCTATTTCTGCGCCAGTTGGCGCACGGGCGAAGAAGCGGCTGAATTGCTGCTGCAAGACCGCGTTTCGGCCCAAAGCATGTGGTCGCCGGTCTATGGCCACTTGGGTCAAATGGCCGAGGTTTTCGTGGAATCCGCACCGATAGAGGGCTACCGCGCGTGGCATGGCGGGGCCAGCCTGTCGCGCCATTTGGCTGGGGCGCAATTGGATATGGGTTATGAATATCTGAATTGGTGGCTGGATGGCTATGCCGGTGCCGTGATGGCGCGGCAAGGCTATTACATGTCAGCCCCCGAACGGACAAAGGCCGCATTGGCCCCCGAAGAATGGGCCTATTGGTACGAAGGCGCGCCTGCTGCCCGTGATTTGTTGGGGCCTTCGGGCGCCGTGGCCGTCAAAGCCGGCGCAAGGCGCGCCGGAGGCACCTATCAAGACCGCGCCAACCGCATAGCCCTTTGGAACACCGTTATGGAAGAGTATAACTACGCTGCCCGCGCGTGGGACCGGTTTATCCGCCGCGTGAATGAGGGGCCGAAATGACCGCGCGCACCAGCAATTCTTTGGCCCAAGAGCCGCGCTACGAACTGATCACCCAAGTTCTGCGCAGTAACATCGCTTCTGGCCTACTGCCAGCGGGCCTTGTGTTGTTGGAAGGGCCGATTGCCGCCCTAATGCAAACCAGCCGGATGCCAGTGCAAGCGGCCCTGCGCACTCTTGCCGCGGAGGGCTTGGTGCACCGCTTTAACGGGCGCGGATATCTGGTCGGCAGCCCGCATGAAGCCATAGCCCCCCTGCGCCGCGATATTGGGGCCTTTGGGCTGAACATCCCCCAAAAGATGGATGACGCGTTGCACACCCGCGGCACATGGAAGCATTTTTATGACGAGGTCGAAGAACAAGTCGCCCTTTGCCAAGTCTTTGGCGAGTTTCGCATCGTGGAAACCGAACTGTCTGATTATTTAGGCGTCAGCCGCACCGTTGTGCGCGATGTTCTGTCACGCCTGCAAGAACGCGGGCTGATCCGCAAAAACGCCAGCTCGCACTGGATTGCGGGCCCTTTGACAGCGCGGACTCTGCGCGAAAAGTTCGAACTGCGCGCGATCGTTGAACCCGCCGCCTTGCGCTTGGCGGCCCCCCATATTCACTACAGCCAGATTGAAGCCTATCGCGACCGAATCGGTTTAGACCCGACGCTGAAGCCAGAGGGTCTGGAAGCAGCCTTGATGACGTATTGCATCGCGAAGGCATCAAACACAGCCTTGGTCGAGATTATTCAGACCAATCAGATGCTGCTCATCTCTGTCAACCGAGCGCTAACGGGCCTAGGCCTGCCCGAGGATGAGATAGCTTTGGATCAATATCGCACACTGTTTGATCTGATAGTAAGGCATCCGATTGATTCTGCAGCAGAATACCTGCACGACCATTTGCAGATCATGGCTGCCAAAAACTTGGCGCGTATGAAAATCGTCGCGGTGATTAGTGAAACAGTCGGTTTTGCGCCATACTTGTCTCTGCAATAAAATGTATGTTGGATTGTAAAGTCATTTTATAGACACCTTAAGAGTTTGTATAGGGCGTAAATTTTAAGTGTTTGAAGCACTTATTGCGCAAAACTACCGCAGTTTAGCAACAAATGGTTGATTGACACATAGCGAAAACCGCTATGTTATACGAAGTACAGTTTGCTGATCGTTCTGCCCCGCGCATGAGGCGTGGTGTTGGCGCTATTGGCAAGAAGTGGGGGGCGGGGTGTGGCTTGGTCACAGTGCCGCGACAGGACGAATGACAACGCAAACGGCTATCTTTCGGATTGACAGCGTGACGAAAAGCTACGGGGGCGTGAAAGCTCTCGATGCTGTCACGCTTGAGGCAGGGGTAAATGAATACCTGTCATTGCTGGGGCCGTCGGGCTCTGGCAAGACCACCTTGTTGCGTGTCATCGCAGGGTTTGAGGTGCCAGATAGCGGCCGTGTTTTCTTTCAAGGCCGTGACATCACCAACCTGCCCGCGCACGAACGCGGCATAGGATTTGTGTTTCAAAACTTCGCCCTTTTTCCGCATCTAACAGTGCGCCAGAATATCGCCTTCGGCATGGCCAATGGCGCGGTCCTTGTGTCGTCGGAAGAAACAGCACATCGCACTCAAACGATCATCGACATGGTCGGTCTGACCGGGATGGAGGATCGCGGCGTCGATCAAATCTCGGGCGGGCAGCGCCAGCGGGTGGCTTTGGCGCGCACCTTGGTGATGCAGCCGAAACTGGTGTTGCTGGATGAGCCTTTGGGCGCTTTGGACGCCAACCTGCGTGGCCGGATGCGCAATGAATTGCGCGCGATCCGTGAAAGAATGGGCGTGACCTTTTTGCACGTGACGGGCAGCGAAACCGAGGCTTTGGCCATGGGGGACAGCGTTGTGGTGCTGGATCGGGGTCGGATTATTCAGCGCGGCGCGCCCGATGACGTCTATTCCACGCCCGCAAGCCCCGATGTGGCGCATTTCCTGAACAGGTTTAATCTGTTTGAAGGTACCCTGTCGGGTGGCACGTTCACCGGGCCTTTCGGCTCGGTGGTCGCTGCCAAAGTGACCCGCGCGCCGCGCGATGTTTATGCCATTCGCTACGACCGGCTTCGCGTGTCGCCCTTGTCGGCATCTGCCACGGGTCCTGCACTGAAAGCCACCTATATTGCGAATGAATATCTTGGCTCCTCCGTGATGAATTTCTTCGAAACCGCCGATGGCAAAGTGGTCGAGGTGGAACACCACCTAAGCCTTGGCGCGCCTGAAACCTTTGAACCCCGCCAAGACTATCTGCTGACATGGGCCCCAGAGCAGGCCATCGTTTTCGGCCGGGAGGGCAAGTGATGTCTGACGTAACTGTCGCAGCCAAGCGTCAAGGGCCCAGTTGGCTGATCCTTCCGGGGATCGTCTGGATGGCTTTGTTCATGGTCGTGCCGATCGCGATGATCTGCTATGTGTCCTTTTGGACGCAGACGACGTTCAACATCTCTTCCACCCCTACGCTGGCCAGCTGGAAGCAGTTCTTTTCTTCGGACACCTATACCGGCGCTTTGTGGACCACGGTGCGTATATGGCTGATCGTTTTGGCCACCACTTTTATCATCGGCTATCCGACCGCTTTGTTTGTGGGGCTTTTTGTCAAATCAAAAACCCTGTCCACGGTTTTGCTAGTTGTTTGCGTTATTCCTTTTTGGACATCCTTTCTGATCCGCGTTCTGGCGTGGCGGCCGATGCTGGGCAAGGAAGGCGCTATCAACATCATCTTGCTTAAACTGCACATCATCAGCCAGCCGATCGAGGTTTTGCTCTTCACCGAACTGTCTGTGATCATCGGGATGAGCCAGATTTACTGCGTGTTTATGGTGGGCCCGATTGCGTTTATGCTAGGCCGGATTGATCGCAACATCATCGAAGCCGCCCGCGATCTGGGTGCGGGATTTGGGCGGATCTTTTGGAAGATCATCTTCCCGCTTAGTCTGCCCGGCGTGGTGGTGGGGGCGATCTTTGTCAGCGTCATGGTTTTGGGCGAATTTGCCACATCCGGCGCTTTGTCGGGGCGCAAGGTTAACTTGCTGGGCAACATCATCGTCACCCAAGTAGGGTCGCTGAAATGGGCCATGGCTTCTGTCACGGGGGTGATCCTGACAGTGTTCATGGGCATGGTCATCGCCGGTTTCCTGCGGATCGTTGACCTGAAGCAGGAGCTTTAACCCATGGAAAGCCGCGTTCTTAAACCCATGCTGGCCGTCTATGTGGTGGCGTTTATCTTGTTTCTGTACGGGCCCTTCTTTGTGCTGTGGATCTTGTCGTTCCAGCAGGGGCCGGATGGCGGGCCGCAGTTTCCGATCACCGAATGGTCAACCTATTGGTATCGGCAAATCTTCGGCCTGACCCCGCCGTCGCGCATTGCCCCCTTGCCGGTGGGCGAGGCGTTGGTACGCTCGCTTATCTTGGCCTTTATGACGATGGTGACATCGACGGTTTTGGGCGTGATGTCGGCGCAGGCGTTCCGGCGCAAATTCCGCGGGTCGGGCTTTGTGTTCTATCTGATCGTGCTGGGCATGATGGTGCCGGGAGTGTTGACGGGGCTTGGCACATCGCTGTTGGCCAACAACGTGTTTGAGATCACGCGCCATTGGTACACCACGGCCTTTGCCACCCATGTGGCCTATACCTTCCCCTTTGCCTTTTTGGTGATGCTGGCGATTTTGAACCGCTTTGACAGTTCCGTCGAAGAGGCCGCATGGTCGCTTGGCGTCAGCCCATGGAAAACCTTCCGCAAGGTTACTTTTCCGCTGATTTTTCCGGGCGTGCTGTCAGCCATGCTGTTTGCCTTTACCTTAAGCTTCGATGAATTCCCCCGATCGCTTTTCGCCGCCGGCGGGACCGAAGATCAAACCTTGCCCTTGGCCATCTACGGGACCTTCTCGGTGGAAATTCATCCCAATATCTTTGCCTTTGGCGTGCTGACCACGCTGTTTTCTTTCGCGCTGTTGTCGGTTTACGGGATATTGATGGGCCTGTCGGTGCGCCGCGCCCGCAAACTGGCCATGCAAGAGGAGATTGCATGACCATGATGACCGCGATTGTCACAGGGGCTGGGTCGGGTATTGGGCAGGCGATTGCCCAGCGTTTGGCAGGGGATGGCTACAACGTGCTGGTTAACGATTTCCGCTTGCGGGCAGCGCAGGCCACTGCCGCGCAAATCGGCGCAAAGGCAGTAGCAATTGGCGGCGACGTATCGGACGAGGGTGATGTCGCGGCCATGGTCGCTGCGGCAGAAGCGGCCTTTGGCCCCGTGACCCATTTGGTCAACTGCGCGGGCCATGTGCATCAAGGCCGGTTCATCGACCTGAGCGTGGGCGATTTTGACAGAATGATCGCCGTGCATCTGCGCGGCACGTTCCTGTGCACCCAAGCGGTGCTTCGGGGAATGCTGGCGCGCGGATCGGGGGTGATTGTGAACATCGCCTCGCAACTGGGCCAGATCGGCGGCAACGAACTGGTGCATTATTCGGCTGCCAAGGCGGGGATTATCGGCCTGACCAAAGCCTTGGCCCGCGAAGTTTCAGCCCAAGGTGTGCGCGTGAATGCCGTGGCACCCGGCCCGATCAACACGCCCTTGGTGCGCAGCCTGTCGGAAGATTGGCAACGTGCGAAAGCGGCTGAATTGCCCTTGGGCCGCTTTGGCGAGCCTGAAGAAGTCGCCAATACCGTGGCCTTTCTTTGTTCGCCGCAAGCCTCGTTGTTTGTCGGCCAAACCCTTGGCCCGAATTCCGGAGATGTGATGCTATGAGCGATGTCGTTTTGATCACTGGCGCAGGAATAGGCATCGGTCGGGCCACGGCAAAGGCTTTTGCCAAGGCGGGCTTTCATGTCGTGGCAACCGATGTATTGGCGGCGGAAGGCGCTTCTGTTGTAGCCGAGATCGTGGCCGAGGGTGGCACGGCAGAGTTTCATATGCTCGACGTTCGCTCGACCGAAGCCGCCGATGCGGTGGTGGCTGCGGTAGAGGCCAAGCATGGCGCCATCGATGTGATCGTGGCCAATGCAGGCATTGCCCACCGCGTGCCCTTGGATCAGATGACCGATGCCAAGTGGGACCACACCTTTGACATCGACCTGAAAGGGATCTTCCGCGTTGTGCGCCCTGCTTTGGCGGGGATGAAGCAGCGCAAAAAGGGGGCGATCGTGGCCTTGTCGTCGATCATGGGCGTGGCCTATGGCTGGGACGAACACGTGCATTATTCAGCGGCAAAATCCGGCGTGGTGGGCCTTGTGCGCGGCCTTGCGGTGGAATTGGCCAAAGACGGAATCCGGGTGAACGGCATTGCGCCGGGCTACATCCGGACAGCGCAGCTTTTGTCGAAGGAACATTCCCTCGGCCCGGAAGCTGCCGAGAAGGCGGGGGAGTTCATCCCCATGGGTCGCATCGGTCAACCAGAAGAAATTGCCGATGTCGCCCTGTTCCTCGCTTCCAACGCGGCCCGCTACATGACGGGTCAAGTGGTAGTGGTCGACGGAGGTTTGCTGGTCGGGCGTTATTAACCCGGCCAGTATGAAGAAACGAACAATCAACTCGGAGATACTGAAATGAAACACAGTTCACTATCCCGCCGTGGGTTCCTGAAAGGGACCGCCGGCGTTGCACTGGCGGCAGGCGGTTTGCCCTTCTTGGGCGCGCAGCAAGCTTTCGCCGCCGACCTTGCCGGCCAAGAGCTGCGCACTGTCGGTCTTTCTGTGACCGTGCAGGACCGTATCCTGGCGGACTTCCAAGCCGCTTCGGGCGTTAAGGCCGTGTCGGGCAAAGCCGACATTTTCCCCAACACGCAAACCGAACTGCTTTCAGGCTCGACTGCTTACGACTGCTGGGAAACCATCGGCGAGCGTCTGCCATCGATCACCCAGACCGGCCTTGTCTCGCCCATCGCCACCTCGGCGCTGACGAACTGGACCGGCGTGGGCGAAAGCTTCCTGAAGGCTGACCCGAAGTGGGATGCCAAGGCACAGATCGTCGGCCAGATCTACACCGACGAGTCGATGACCGCCCTCAATATGGTCCCGACCGTTTATAACTTTGACTCTATCGGCTACCGTCCTGACCTCGTTTCGGCGGAGGAAGCGTCGATGTGGTCCTCGCTGTTTGACCCCAAGTTCAAGGGCAAGACCGGCCTGAACGTTGACCCGCTGATCGCCTTCGGTCAAGCCGTGCTGGCCATGAACGAACTCGGTCTGCTGGAAGTGAAGAACCCGGGCAATCCGGATGCGGCTTCGATCGAAGAAGCAGCCAAGTTCCTGATCTCGAAGAAGAAAGAAGGCCAGTTCCGCGCCCTTTGGGGTGACTTTGGTGAATTGGTCAACCTGATGGCTTCGGGCGAGATGGTTCTGGCTGACGCTTGGCAGCCGGCGGTTATGGCTGTGAAGGCACAGGGCGTTCAGTGCTCTTACGCCACGATGAAGAGCGGCTATCGCGGCTGGTCGATCGGCGTTTCGGCGCTGAAATCCTCGCCCAACCTCGACGCTGTGACGGCTTATGCCGATTATTGGCTGTCGGGCGGCCCGGCTGTGGCTGTGTCGGAGCAGGGCTACTATTCGCCCAACGACAAGGTCAAAGGCATCATGGCGGCTGAGAAGTACGCCTTCTGGTACGAAGGTGCACCATGGGTTGGCGCGGAAGAGCGCGGCATCAAGGAAGGCGATCTGCGCGATGGCGGCTCCTTGGCGACTCGTGCAGCGAACGTCGCTTACTGGCACCAGTGGCCCGATGAGTACGACCTGTTGATGGCCAAGTGGGACGAATTCCTGTCGGCCTAAGCTTACAAAATACCGGTCGGGGCCTACGCCCCGACCGGACCCCCTGTTGCAAGGATAAGACCTGTGGCCTACGACCTTCAGCTTTCCCATATCGGTAAGGTTTATGACAATGGCACGCCCGCGGTCATCGACTTCAATCTGGATGTGGATAAAGGCGAATTTATTGCCTTTCTGGGGCCATCAGGCTGTGGCAAAACGACAACCCTGCGTATGATTGCAGGCTTTGAGACGATCACCTCGGGTGACTTGCTGATCCGCGGCAGCCGGATCAACGACCTGCTGCCGGAAAAGCGCCCCACGTCGATGATCTTCCAGAATTACGCGCTGTTTCCCCATATGAACGTGCGCCAGAACATCCGCTTTGGCCTAGAGGTCAAGGGCATGGCCGCGGCTGAGGCTGACCGCAAGGTCGACCGGATCATTGACAAATTGGGCCTGACCGATGTGGCCACCATGCGCCCCAACCGCCTGTCAGGCGGCCAGCGCCAGCGCATTGCCCTTGCGCGGTCTTTGGTGGTGGAACCTGATATTCTTCTGCTGGACGAACCCTTGGGTGCTTTGGACGCCAACCTGCGCAAAAGCATCCAAAACGAGTTGAAACTGTTGCAGCGCGAGTTGGGGATTACCTTTGTGTTCGTGACCCACGCGCAATCGGAAGCCTTGGCGCTGTCAGACCGTATCGTTGTGATGAACGCAGGCCGTGTGGAACAAATCAGCCCGCCGCGCGAATTGTACACCCGCCCGCAAAGCCTGTTTGTCAGCCGCTTTATCGGGGCCAACACGCTTATTCCGGGTGTTGTGAAAGATCTTGCTGGCGAGGGGGTCACGCTTGACACGGCCTTTGGCATTCTAACCGGCGAAAAGCATGATCGGTTGGCATCGGGCGACAAAGCCTCGCTGATCCTGCCGGCAGAGGCGGTGGATATTTTGCCCGCCAATGTTGCGCCGGAAGAGGCCCGTAAGACCTACGGCACCAATATGATCCCCTGCCAGATCACACGGGCGCAGTTGATTGGGCATATCCTGCAGATGGGCGTGCAATTGCCCAACGGCGATGTGATCGCTGTCGAGGGCCACGCCGACAAGTATCGCGGCCAGTTTGCCGCCGGCGCGCAGGCCTTTGTCGCGTGGCAGGCCCCGCGATCAACCGTGATCAAGCACTAGGGGCAGATGATGCGCAAGACGACTGCGGCTGCCCTTTCTCGTCACCTGCGCGACGGGCGGCTTGATCCCTTGGATCTGGTGGATCAGGTTTTTGCCCGTATTGCCGAGGTGGGCGATGAAGCTGTATTCACCAAAACCCTGCGTCCAAGGGCCGAAGCCGAGGCACGCGCCTCGCGTGAGCGTCTGCGCGCGGGCAACCCCGTCAGCCTGCTTGACGGGGTGCCTGTGGCTTGGAAGGATTTGTTTGACCTGAAGGGCCGTGTGACAACGGCTGGGTCGGTTGTTTTGGCCGATAACCCGCCTGCGGCGCAAGATGCAGCCTTGGTCGCCGCCGCCGCCCGTGCCGGAATGGTCACGATTGGCGCGCTGAATATGACGGAATTTGCCTATTCCGGCATTGGCTTGAACCCGCATTACGGCACACCGCGCAATCCAAATGGGTCGGGCCCCGCGCGGGCCCCTGGGGGGTCTTCGTCGGCCAGTGGGGTGGTGGTGGCTGATGATATCGTGCCCTTGGCCTTTGGCACCGATACGGGCGGCTCGATCCGGATTCCTGCGGCCTTTAATGGGGTGGTGGGGTATAAATCCTCGACCGGACATTATCCGATGCAGGGGGTTTTCCCGCTATCGCGCACGATGGACACGCTTGGCCCCTTGGCCCATAGCGTGGAAGATTGTGTGCTGGCGGATACTGTGCTGCGCGGTCTGCAAAGCCCTGTTGTCCATGCAACCCCAATAGCGGCACTGGATTTTGTGATCCCCGATGCGGTGATGTTCGACAGTCTGGCCCCCGCCGTGGCCGCGAATTTTGCCTCCGCCGTCGACCGCTTGGCCAATGCTGGCGCAAGGGTGCGCCGTATTGCCTTGCCGGAGTTGAGCGAGACGCTAGACCTGATCACCAACCGCGCAGTCCTTGCCGCGGTCGAAGCGCTGGATGTGCATTGGGACCGGTTGCACGGCCCAGATGCCGCCCGCATCGACGCCCGCGTGGTGCGGCGCATTATGAATGCGGCCAAGACGACGGCGGTGGATCTGACGATCTTGATGCGCGAACGCGCGCGGCTTGTGGCGCAGGTGACAGCCAAACTGGGTGATGCGCTGTTGATCTGCCCCACCACGCCTTCGGTCGCGATGCCGATTGCGCCGCTTGAGGCCGATCAAGAGGTGTTCTTTCGCCACAACGGGCTGACGCTGCGCAACACCTCGCTGGGGAATTTCCTGGATTGGTGCGGCCTGTCGGTCCCCAACGGGGTGGACGTTGACCAGATGCCCACCGGTTTCATGATTTCCGCCCCGCATGGCCGCGACAGCGCGGTGCTGGCTGCAGGGCTTTGCATTGAACAGATTGTCAGAGGTGACGCATGACTGAAGCTTTCCCGACCCTGTTTTCTTCGATCAAACTTGGGCCGCTCACGCTGCGCAACCGCATCGCGATGGCTCCGCTGACCCGCCAAATGGCCGAGGCTGACGGCACCCCCACCGACGAGATGGCCGCCTATTACGCGCGGCGTGCACGGGGCGGTTTGGGGCTGATCATCACCGAAGGCACCTATGAAAATGCCGGCATGCAATCGCGGGCTTACCTGTCGCAACCCGGTATCGCCACGCAAAGCCATCAAGACGGTTGGGCGAAGGTGTTTGACGCTGTGCACCAGCACGATTGCAAGATCATCGTGCAACTGATGCACGGCGGCCGCGTTGCAGACCCAAGGGTGCTGGGGGGAAAACCTCCGGTCAGTGCCTCGGATACGCAAAGCGGGGGGTGGACGCTGTATACCGACAGCGATGACGAAAAAGACATTCGTGGCATTGATGGCCCTTGGCCCAAGGTGACGTTTGGCCCCGCCCGTGCCTTAACCGTTGCGGAAATTCACGAGATTGCTGATGGCTTTGCCGCAGGCGCCAAACGCGCTGTTGATGCGGGGGCTGACGGTGTAGAAGTGCACGGGGCGAATGGCTATCTGCTGTGGCAGTTCATCACCCCCAAGACCAACCTGCGCACCGATGAATTCGGCGGATCGCCGGAAAACAACATCCGCTTTGCCAAATTGGTCGGCGATAAGGTCCGCGCGGCGATTGGGCCGGATAAGCTGATCGTTCTGCGCTTGTCGCAAGACGGGGTGGATGATTTTGTCGGTGCTTGGCCGGGCACATCCTATGCCAAGGCGATTGGCGCGGCGCTGAAAGGCTCGTCTTTTGACGCGCTGCACTGGTCAAGCTTTAATTACCTCGACAACCGCCAAGCCGATGACACAACACCGATGTCAACCGTTCTGCGGCAAGCATCGGGCCTGCCCGTGATCACCAACGGCGGTATTGCCGAAGGGGTGCAGGCCGAAGCGGCCCTGACCGCGGGGGCTGCTGACATGGTGGCGATTGGCCGCCCGATCTTTGCCCATCCTGACTGGGCTTACATCGTGCGATCTGGCGCGCCCTATGACTGGGCCGCGTTTGACCGCAAATATGTCATCCGCCCGCCACTTGATTACGCCATAGCCTACCCCTTGGCGCTGACCGACCCGAAATGGCCCACACTCTGACACTTTAAAAGGACACACTCATGGCGAAAAAGATCTACTGTGCCTTTGGCACCGACATCGACTCGGTCGCAGGCTGGATCGGTTCTTACGGCGGCGGGGATTCCCCGTCTGACATCCAGCGCGGCATATTCGCAACCGAAGTGGGCGTGCCGCGTCTGCTGCGCTTGTTCAAGAAATACGATCTGAAGACCTCGTTCTTCATTCCGGGCCATTCGTTGGAGACTTTCCCCAAGGAAATGGAAATGATCGTCAAAGACGGTCACGAAGTGGGCGCGCATGGCTATCTGCACGAAAACCCTATCGCCATGACGCCCAGCCAGGAAGAAGACGTGCTGGTCAAGTCGATTGAACTGATCAAGGACCTGACGGGCAAAGCCCCGCGCGGCTATGTGGCCCCGTGGTGGGAAATGTCGAACTCCACCGCTGCCCTGCTGCTGAAGCACGGCTTCACCTATGACCATAGCCAAGGCTACCGCGACTTCCAGCCTTTCTATGCCAAAGTGGGCGATAGCTGGAACACGATCGACTATTCCAAAACCGCCAAGGAATGGATGCATCCCCTGAAGCATGGCAAGGAAATCGACCTCGTCGATATTGCAGCCAACTGGTATGTTGACGACCTGCCGCCGATGATGTTCATGAAAAAGGCCCCAAACTCGCACGGGTTCGTCAACCCGCGTGACATCGAAGAAATGTGGCGTGACCAGTTTGATTGGGTCTACCGCGAGATGGATTATGCCGTCTTCGCCTTTACCATCCACCCCGATGTGGCGGGTCGCCCGCAAGTGCTGCTGATGCTGGAACGTTTGATCGAGTATATCTCGAAGCATTCCGGCGTGGAATGGGCCCCCTTCGAAGACATCGCCAACGACTTCCGCAAGCGCTATCCCTTTGGCGCAGCGGCCCGTCCGGAAGTGATCTAACCCCATCGCGGGTGTCGGGCGACCGGCACCCGCAGCTTTATGAGATGTAAATGTGTAACGCCTGCGGCAATCCGGCTGTGCTCGGCCATTGGACGGAAGCCGGGGCCGCCACCCCCGGTGATCGTCTGCGCGCGCGCTTCCACCGCGCTGGGCTGCTGGACAAAGTGCTGCGGCCCTATGGGTTGACGGCGCATGACGGCGGCGTCGTTCCGGGCATTCAGTTAAGCACACTATCGGGCAACCAAAGCATCCTTCCCGATCTTAGCGCCGTCTGGGCCGAGGCAGAGCGCCTTTTGGGCCGACCCGTAGACCCATTGGACCCAGTGTTTTTGAATGACGACTGACTTTGCCGACGGGCGGATGCGGCTGACGGTTTTGGGCGGTTATCTCGGCTCTGGCAAGACAACCTGGCTGCGCCACCAGTTGCATGTGGGCAGCTTTGGCCCCGTACATGTCATCGTGAATGAAGCAGCCGAGACGGGCGTGGACGATGTGCTGTTGGCGGCTGCCTCGGGACTTACATTGCTGGCAGGCGGTTGCAGTTGCTGCACCGGGCGCCAGGATCTGATCGACGCCCTGCGCCGCCTGTGTGATCAGCGCAGTCGCCTTGCGTCAAATGGGCAGCGATTGCAGCGCATCGTGCTGGAAACCAGCGGCTTGGCCGATCCCGGGGCGATTGTTGCAGCTGTTCAGGGTGATCCCATCTTGGTTAACCATATCGTGATTGAACAGACGATCGTGGTGGTCGATGCCCTGCATGGGCTAGCGCAATTGCAGACCGAACCACTGGGCCGCCGCCAGATTGGTGCGGCGGATCTGTTGATCTTGTCCAAGACCGATGCGGTTGACCCCGAAAGCCTAAACCTGTTGCGCACCACGCTGCGCGCCTTGTGCCCCAGCGCCCCGCAATCAGCTGCCGTGCTGGGCGCAGCCCAGCCCTTGCCAAACTTGGCCACCGACGCGCAGGCCCCCACCTTACCCCCCCTATCTGATGACGATACGCGCGGGGCGATCTTTCCCACACGTCTAAAGATCGATGACAGCATCGACTGGTCGGCCTTTGCACTTTGGCTGTCGGCCCTGCTGCACGCCCGCGGCAATGATCTGGTGCGCGTTAAGGGCGTCTTGCCAACCCCGGCGGGCCGGTTGTTGCTGCAAACCGTCCGTAAAGTGGTGCAGTCGCCTGAAATTCTGCCCGCGCAAGAAAATCAATCCGAAGATGGCACCATCGTTTTCATCGGCCGCGGTTTTCGCCCTGACGATTTGCAAAAATCACTGCGGCGGTTTGCTGGCCGGTCTGAAACCGTGAAGTAGTTTCGGAAACCAAAACTCAAAATGTCGTGGATGCCATCATTTAACGGTTCCAAAATTGCGGTCGATGTAGCCGTTGCGGCGCAAACGGTTTGCAAGCGGTCGACCTGCGACAAGCGCGCATCAACCGGACGAGCGCGCGGCGCCAGATATCTTGGAAGCGTAACTTTCCCGATTGCGGATCAGTTAAGCCGCTGCATCTGCTAATCGACCACACAGGTATCAAGGCCGTTGAGGAAGAGGAGTGGATCGCGCAGGCACGCCTGCATTGAAAGCCATCGGACAAGTTGGGGGGCGGGGGCGTCTGGTCATAAGCCCATTTTTGGACCAAGGCCCCCCAAGGGCAGCGCCAGTTTGCGGTGCACCAGTTCCATGACAAAGCGAGAGCGGACACCCTTCAGTTCTACCCCATTGGTCAGGCGTTGGTAAAAGGCGTCATAGGCGGTCATGTCAGGCACCACGACCCGCAGCATGTAATCTGACAGGCCGCCGAGGCGTAAAACCTCGATCACTTCGGGAAAGGCCGAGACCACAGTAAGGAACTTTTCGCGCCAAGTGGGGGTGTGATTTGCCGCTTCAATCTCGCACAAAACGGTCAGGCCAAGCCCCACTTTGCGCGGGTCGACAAGCGCCACGCGGTTGGTGATGATGCCCGCCGCTTCCAGCTTTTGCACGCGTTTCCAGCAGGGGGTTTGGGACAGGCCCACCTTATCGGCCAAGGTGGCGATGGGAAGGGTGGCATCGCGCTGCAATTCTGTCAGGATCTTGCGGTCGATCTGGTCCAGATCTTTTTCCATCGCCCTATGCCGAGATAAAGTCGCGCACAAAGGCGCTGGCGGGGCGGGCGCGGATGTCTTGCGGGCGCCCCACTTGTTCGATGCGGCCCATCGACATCACCACAACCAGATCGGCCAATTCCATCGCCTCGTCCTGGTCATGGGTGACAAAGATTGTGGTCAATCCGGTGGTGTCGTGAATATCGCGCAGCCCTTGGCGCAGGTCTTTGCGCACACGGGCATCCAACGCGCCAAAGGGTTCGTCCAACAACAGCATACGCGGCTCAATCGCCAAGGCCCGCGCCAAGGCCACGCGCTGGCGTTGGCCGCCAGAAAGCTGGCTGGGATAGCGCGCGCCGATGTCGGGCAACTGGATCAGCTCCAGCAGTTTGGTGACACGGCGGACAATTTCGGCAGCAGGGGGGCGGGTGGTGCGCGGGCGGGCGCGCAGGCCGTAGGCAATGTTTTCAAACACCGTCATATGGGCGAAAAGCGCATAGCTTTGAAAGACAAAGCCTGCGCGGCGCTCTTGCACTGTTAAAGCGGTGGCATCGGCCCCGTCAAACAGCACCCGCCCCGCCGTTGGAAACTCTAGCCCGCCCAAGATGCGCAGCAAGGTGGTCTTGCCTGACCCGGACGGCCCCAGCAGCGCCACCAATGCACCCGAGGGGATGGACAGCGTCACAGGTGTCAGCGCCGCCGTGGTGCCGAATTCTTTGGAAATCTCGTCAATTTCAATTTGCATGATCGGGTCCTAATGGCGATGGGTTGCGGCCAACTGGTCGGCATAGCGCCATTCCAGCAGGGATTTAAGGGCAAGGGTAACAAGGGCCAGCAGCGCCAGCACCGCGGCCAAGGTAAAGGCTGCAACCGAGGAATATTCGTTATACAGTATCTCGATCGTGATCGGCATCGTGGCGGTTAAGCCCCGGATCTTGCCCGACACCACGGCCACAGCACCAAATTCCCCCATGGCGCGGGCGTTGCACAACAGCACACCGTACAGCAGCGCCCAGCGGATATTAGGCAAAGTGACCGTGAAAAATACCCGCCAGCCCGAGGCCCCCAAGGTCAGTGCTGCCTCTTCAGCCGCACGGCCCTGTTCGACCATCACGGGGATCAACTCGCGTGCGACAAAGGGGAAGGTTACAAACATCGACGCCATGATGATGCCCGGCACCGCGAAAACCACCGGCATTCCGTGCGCCACCAACCAAGAGCCTAACCACGAATTGGCCCCAAAGGTCAAAACGATGCACAGGCCCGCCACCACGGGCGAGACGGAAAAGGGAATGTCGATCAGCGTGATCAACACCGCCTTGCCGCGAAAGCTGTATTTGGTGATCAACCACGCTGCAGCCACGCCAAAGACGGCATTCAGCGGCACGGCAAAGACTGCCACTAGCAGCGTCAAGCGAATGGCGGATTGTGATTCAGGCTCTGCCAAAGTGGCCAAGGCCGCACCGAAACCTTCGCGCAGGGCCTCGTAAAAGACGGTGATCAGCGGGGCGAAGAGCAACACAACCAGCACCGCCACCACCGCGATGATCAGGGTGATGCGCGCCCAAGGGGCCTCGGTCGCGGCGGGGCGGAAGGCGCGGGGTTGGGAGAGGTCAGACATTGGCCATCCTTTTGCGGCTAAAGACTTGGGCGGCGTTGATGATAAACAGCATCCCGAACGACATCACCAACATGGCAATCCCAATCGCCGCAGCGCCGGGTTCGTTGTATTCTTCCAGCTTGATGACGATCAGCAGGGGGGCGATTTCAGTTTTCAGCGGGATGTTTCCGGCGATGAAAATGACCGATCCATATTCCCCCACCGCACGCGCCAAAGACAAGGCAAAGCCCGTCAGGGCCGCAGGGGCCAGCATCGGCCAGATCACACGGCGCAGCGTATAGGCGCGGGTTGCGCCTAAAGTGGCAGAGGCTTCTTCCACCTCGCGCGCGATTTCTTCGATCACGGGCTGCACGGTGCGGGTGACAAAGGGCAGGCCGACAAATATCAGCGCGATTAGGATGCCCCATTGCGTATAGGCAATCTTGAAACCCCAGTCTTTGGCAATCTGGCCAAAGGCCCTGTTGGGGGCATAAAGTGCGGTCAGCGCAATGCCCGCCACGGCGGTGGGTAGGGCAAAGGGTAGGTCAACAGCAGCGTTCAAGACCCTGCGAAACGGGAAGCGGTAGCGCACCAGCACCCATGCCAGCACCACACCGAAGACCAGATTGAACAAAGCCGCAATCAAGGACAGCCGGAACGACAAATACAACGCCGCCCAAGTGCGCGGCGTGTTCACCGCCGATACCAGCGCGGGAACCCCGGCCGAAAAGCCCTGCACCAGCAGGGCCGCAATCGGCACCAGCACCATCAGGCTAAGCATGGACAGGGTGATCCCGGCCGAAAGCCCAAGGCCGGGAATGGGGGATTTATGAACGAAGGGTTGGCCCATCACAGGATCATTTCGCCGTGAAGATCAGATCAAACACGCCGCCATCGGCGAAATGCTCTTTTTGAACTTTGGACCAGCCACCAAAGTGGGCGATGTCGACCAATTCAAGGGCGGTAAAGCGCGCCACATCGGCGGGATCCGCTTTGGATGTATCCCAACCGCGGTAGAAATTCTTGAAGATGATCGCTTGGGCTTGTGGCGTGTAAAGGAAGTTCAGATAGGCCTCTGCCAGTTTGCGCTGGGCGTCGTCGTGGATATTCGCCTCAACCACCGCGACAGGTGGTTCGGCCAGAACCGAGATTGACGGGACCACGATGTCAAAGGCATCGGCGCCCAGTTCCTTTTGGGCCAGATAAGCCTCATTCTCCCAAGCGAGCAGAACGTCACCGATTTCGCGCTGGGTGAAGGTAGAGGTCGCATCGCGGGCCCCTTTATCCAGCACGGGAACGTGTTCATACAGCGATTTGACAAAGGCCTGCGGGTCTTGCCCGTTCTTTTCCGCCCAAGCCCAAGCCGCCAGATAGTTCCATCGCGCCCCGCCGGATGTTTTGGGGTTGGGGGTGATGACTTCCACGCCGTCTTTCACCAGATCGCCCCAGTCTTTGATCCCCTTGGGGTTGCCGTGGCGCACCAAGAACACGATGGTGGAGGTGTAGGGCGAGGAATTGTGCGGCAGTTTGCTTTGCCAATCTTTGGCCAACTTGCCCTCTTTGGCGATTTTGTCGATGTCAGCCGCCAAGGCCAGTGTGACAACCTGCGCATCCAGCCCTTCGATCACCGCGCGCGCCTGTGCGCCCGAACCGCCATGCGAGGCTTGCATTTCAGGAGCCGGATTGCCCTGCGCCACCCAGTCGTCGATGAAAGCCTTATCGATGTCTTCGTAAAGCTCGCGCGTCGGGTCGTAGCTGACGTTCAGCAGCGTTTGCGCTTGCGCCCCATGCGGTGCCCCCAGCGCCAAGACGCTGGCCACGAACGCTGCCAAAATGCTGCGCTTAAGGCGGCGCACGGGCCAGCCGATGAACCGTGCCGCACCGGTGGTGACGGTCACGCGCCCATCGGACAGGTCGGCGATTTTGACCCCCTGCCCCAAAATCTCTCCGGCCAATTTGATCGTTATCAACATATCTCGTTCCTTTCAAAATTGCGCCCGTGCCCAGTGCGCGGCAATAAACAGCTCTGCGGCCAAGGCCTGACAGGTCCAAAGAGAGGGCGCACAGGGCCTTGGCTGATCTTTTGGCGACCTGATGTCACCCTTTCCCAACCACAATCCTGCCGACCCCGTAATATCGACACAAAAAGTCGTGTATTGCAAAGGAATAATAACGCTCTTTTTTGTCGTGATTTTGGAACCTCGTTCTGTCAACGGCAAAGCAAAAGTGGGCCAAAGGGCGGCGCAAAATGTTGCCACTTTGGGGTTGGCGAGATTGCGGCATGAGCGTGCGCCGGCATCCGGGCGACCGCGCTTGTCACAGAGCTGGCGGTTGCCCGGATGCTTTGGCCCGTGAG
>CANIKY010000014.1 GCA_947468085.1 Paracoccaceae bacterium
CCATCTGAAACCTCTGCGCCCCGCCAACGCGACGGCCGTCGAACCTTGTCTGGGTACCAGCGCGTTTCGTTCGCAAACTGACTTCGCCTTCATCGACGTTGCCTTCGGTCCCTTGACCGATATCGCGCTGGCCGACGACCCGGCCTATGATCCAGCAGACCTTGAAATGCTTCCGCCGATCCGGGTGCGCTGCCTCACCGGTCAGGACGGTAAGCCCTTAGAATTCTTTCAGGAACGAACCAAATAGCGAAAATCCCGCCCAGAGAAGGTTGGACCGCAGTCGCTTCTTCACCCCCTTTCATACTTGCGTAAATATCCCAAGGAGTGATGAGCGATCAGAAATCCTCCAGTGGAGGATTTCCGGCAAGAACGCCCGGCCCGTGGCCGGGCTGGGGGGGTGAAACCCCCGCGCGCTGGCCGCAAGCGCGGCGCTGGACAGATCGGCCCTGACACCCGATATAGACACCATGTCCTTACCCAGTGGTTTCTTAGATGAATTGCGCAGCCGTCTGACCCTGTCTCAGGTTGTCGGGCGCAAAGTCACATGGGATGCCCGCAAGTCCAACATAGCCAAGGGCGACTACTGGGCGCCTTGCCCCTTCCATCAAGAAAAGTCGCCCTCGTTCCACGTCGATGACCGCAAGGGCTTTTATTATTGCTTTGGCTGCCACGCCAAAGGCGATGCGCTGACCTTTGTGAAGGAAACTGAAAACCTGTCGTTTATCGAGGCGGTTGCCCTTTTGGCGCGCGAAGCCGGCATGGCCATGCCCGAGCGCGACCCGCAAGAGACCGCACGCGCAGATACCCGCAGCCAACTGACCGATGTCATGGAAGAGGCGGTCAAGTGGTTTCGTTTGCAGCTTAAAACTTCCGCCGCAGCCGAAGCGCGGGCCTATTTGGCCAAGCGCGGATTAAGCGAGGCGGCGCAAGACCGCTGGCACTTGGGTTATGCGCCTGACACAAGACAGGGCCTGTTTGTGGCCCTCACGCAAAAGGGCATCGCTGCCCAGCGGATCGTGGAGGCGGGCCTGTGCATCCAGCCCGAGGATGGCACCGCCCCCTATGACCGCTTTCGTGGCCGGATCATCTTTCCCATCCGTGACGGGCGGGGCAGGGCGATTTCGTTGGGCGGGCGGGCGATGGACCCGAACGCGCGGGCCAAGTACCTTAACGGCCCTGAAACGGCATTGTTTGACAAGGGCCGCAACCTTTTCAACATCGGCCCCGCGCGCGAAGCTGCGGGAAAGGGTCAGCCGTTGATTGTGGCCGAAGGCTATATGGATGTCATAGCCCTGTCCGAGGCAGGCTTTTCAGCCGCCGTGGCCCCCTTGGGCACGGCCATCACCGAGGACCAAGTGCGCCTGATGTGGCGCGTGGCGGATGAGCCGCTTATCGCCCTTGATGGCGACACGGCTGGCATCCGCGCCGCCCTGCGGCTGGTCGATCTGGCCCTGCCCCTTTTAGAGGCGGGAAAGGGCCTGCGCTTTGTCCTTTTGCCCGGCGGGCAAGACCCTGACGATCTGATCAAATCCCAAGGGGCGGCCGCGATGAAGGCGCTGTTGGATGCGGCCCAGCCTATGGTGAACCTGCTTTGGCAGCGCGAGACCGAGGGCAAGGTCTTTGATTCCCCCGAACGCAAGGCATCGCTTGACAAAACCTTGCGCGCGCTGGTTGCGCGCATCGCGGACCCGTCGATCCGCAGCCATTACACCGAAGAAATCCGCCGCCTGCGCGCCACGCTTTTTGGCCCCGCCGTCAAACCCTTTCGCCCCTGGACCCCGCGCGCAAAGGGCCAAAGGGTCGAGGTTGATGCCCAGCCCCTCTCCTCGACCCGTGCCTCGTCGCTTGTGCGCGGTGACGAGGCCACGGATGAGGCGCTGCGCGAGGCGGTTATCCTTGCCATCCTGATCGCACATCCCAGCCTGATCCGCCGTTTTGAATCTGATCTGGAACGGCTGGACCTGACAAGCGAAGGCCACCGCACCCTGCGCGCCGCCTTGCTGACGTCACCGCCCGATGGCCTTCGCGCAAACCTACAGGGCCTTGCCGCCCTTGACGATTTGATGGCGCGCCCCCATGTGCTGATTGCGCCCCCGGTGCGCAATCAAAAGGACACAGACTTGGCCATGATGTGCTTGGCCGAGGAATTCGCCAAACTTGATGCCCGCCGCGGCGCGCGGCGTGAAGTGGCGGACGCCGTTGAAGATCTGACAGGCGTTGCAGATGAAGGGCTTACATGGCGTTTGGCCCAAGCAGCCTTAGCCCGTCACCGCGCCGATCACCCCAACCGCGACGACACAGCCGATCTGGGCGAAGACCGCAACGCCCTGTCAAACCACCTGCAAAGCCTGATTGATTCAAAAGTTTGGGAAAAGAAACGTCCCTAATACCCTGCAACTCCCCCGCGATTCGGAGTATCAGTCCCGAACTGCGACTGATTCGTCCCTGATTCGCCCCCTGATTCGCATTCCTCATCGGAGTCCCCATGGCCCTCAAAGACAATGACGACGTGAAGCCCGAAGCCGAAGAGCAGGATGTCTCGCTTGACCTTAGTCAAGCTGCCGTCAAGCGCATGATCGCCGACGCCAAAGAGCGTGGCTATCTGACCTATGATCAGCTGAATTCTGTCATGCCGCCCGAACAGGTATCGTCCGAGCAGATTGAAGACGTGATGTCGATGCTGTCGGAAATGGGCATCAACATCATCGAAAATGAAGAGGGCGAAGAGGCCGAGGCTGAGGGCGGCGAGTTGGTTGAAACCTCTGCCACGTCGCGCGAAGTGGCGGTTGTGGGTGCGACGGGTGAGGCGCTGGATCGCACCGATGACCCTGTTCGGATGTATCTGCGCGAAATGGGGTCGGTGGAACTTTTGTCGCGCGAAGGCGAAATTGCCATCGCCAAGCGGATCGAGGCTGGCCGCAACACGATGATTTCGGGGCTGTGTGAAAGCCCGCTGACCTTTCAGGCCATCATCATCTGGCGTGACGAACTTTTGACCGAAGACATTCTGCTGCGCGATGTGATCGACCTAGAGGCGACCTTTGGCCGCAGCCTGGAAGGTGAAGAAGGCATTGTTGGTGCGGAAATAGATGGGTTGGATATCGACGGGGTCTCTGCTGCCCCGCGCCGTGCTGCGGGCGACGAACCCGAACTTGATGCCGACGGCAATCCCCTGATGGAGGCTGTGGAAGACGACGAGGATGACGAGGACGGCGTGGCCATGTCTTTGGCTGCGATGGAGGCCGCGCTAAAGCCGCAAGTTTTGGAAACCCTTGACAAGATCGCGGACTTCTACGGCAAGCTGGAAGAAATGCAAAACCTGCGCATGGACGCCGCCTTGACCGTGAAAACCCAGTTTTCGGCGGGGGATGAGGCCGCCTACCAACAGCTGCGCTCGGAAATCGTCAAGCTGGTCAACGAGTTGCACCTGCACAACAACCGGATCGAAGCACTGATCGACCAGCTTTATGGCATCAACCGCAAGATCATGGTGATCAATTCCGGCATGGTGAAACTTGCCGACGCTGCCCGCATCAATCGGCGCGAGTTTATTGACGAATACCAAGGCTATGAATTGGATCCGACCTGGGTGGACCGCATGGCCGCAAAAGCGGGCCGCGGCTGGCAAGTCTTGATCGAAAAAAGCCGCTCTGCGATTGACGATCTGCGCGGCGAAATGGCGGAGGTCGGCAAATATGTCGGCGTCGATATTTCCGAATTCCGCCGCATTGTGAACCAAGTGCAAAAAGGCGAGAAAGAGGCGCGTCAGGCCAAAAAGGAAATGGTGGAAGCCAACCTGCGTCTGGTGATTTCGATTGCCAAGAAATACACCAACCGTGGTTTGCAATTCTTGGACCTGATCCAAGAGGGCAATATCGGTCTGATGAAAGCCGTCGATAAATTCGAATATCGCCGTGGCTACAAGTTTTCTACCTATGCAACATGGTGGATCCGTCAGGCCATCACGCGCTCTATCGCCGATCAGGCCCGCACCATCCGCATTCCGGTGCATATGATCGAGACAATCAATAAACTTGTCCGCACGGGCCGGCAAATGCTGCACGAAATCGGGCGCGAGCCTACGCCGGAAGAATTGGCCACCAAGTTGCAGATGCCTTTGGAAAAAGTGCGCAAGGTGATGAAAATCGCCAAAGAGCCGATTTCCTTGGAAACCCCGATTGGTGATGAAGAAGACAGCCAGCTTGGCGATTTTATCGAAGACAAGAACGCCATCCTGCCGCTGGACAGCGCCATTCAGGAAAACCTGAAGGAAACCACAACCCGCGTTCTGGCCAGCCTAACCCCGCGCGAAGAACGCGTGCTGCGCATGCGCTTTGGCATCGGCATGAACACCGACCACACGCTGGAAGAGGTGGGCCAGCAGTTCAGCGTCACCCGCGAACGCATCCGCCAGATCGAAGCCAAGGCGCTGCGGAAGTTAAAGCACCCAAGCCGCAGCAGGAAGTTGCGGAGTTTCTTGGATCAGTGAATAAAGGGCACCCCTAGGGGTGCCTTTTTTTGCCTGTGGTGGTGCCTTATGAAAACGCGTAGGCGTAACTGCCAACCTGCCGGACAGTATTTCTTCCTGACAACACTCCCAGTTTTAAGGTCCGCCCATGTCCCTCCTCTCCCGCCTCTTTGGCAAATCCACTCCGAAAGCTCCTGATCCCATTCTGCACAAAGAGTGTCGGATATTCCCAGAGCCTGTTGCCGCATCGGGCGGCTACCGGGTGACCGCGCGGATCGAAAAAGACATCGCGGGCCAGACCAAGATCCATCTCTTGCAGCGCGCCGATACCTGCGCTTCGCTGCAAGAGGCCACTGACCTGTCCACCGCTAAGGCGAAACAGGCCATAGACCAGTTGGGCGATGCGCTCTTTGTCTAAGCCCGTAGACGCGGGCCGCTGCTTGGCCTAAGGCCATACCATACCCCCTTACCGGAGCCTGCGATGACCGATCATGAACCCATCGTCACCCCTCTGACCGCCGAGCGCGCCCGTGCGTCGATCCATATCATCGGGCAGGCCCTGCAAGCGGGTGAGTTGGCCGTGACCTATTCGGAACTGGCCCGCCGCTTGGGGATGTCAAAGGTCAACGGGCAGGGGCTGAACGCCTATCTGATCGAAGCCGCAGCGATGTGCGCCGAACAGGGCCTGCCCAACATTGGCGTTTTGGTGGTGTCGCAAGAGAGTTTGGCTGCGGGCAAGCCAATGCCTGCGCAAGGCTCTTTATCAACCACCTTTTACACCAAAACCGGCCTTGCCCGCGACGATGTTCCCGCCGAACAGGCCCGTCTGCGCGCGGTGGATTGGGCTGCTGCCTTGGCGCGTCTGGAGGCTTGACTGAGTCCGATCCGCCACAGGTGCGTCTCTATATCTAGCGGGCGCATATTCCCCCTAGCCTAATGCTGTCCTCTGCCCCTATACTTATCCACAAGAAGCGGGCCAACCGCTGCGACGACCTTGGCAGGTAACAACAAAAAGGTGCAAGCCCATGCGCTGCCCATTCTGCGGAAATATTGACACGCAAGTGAAAGACTCTCGTCCGGCCGAAGATCACGTCTCGATCCGGCGTCGGCGCTTTTGTCAGGCGTGCGGCGGCCGCTTTACCACATACGAACGCGTGCAACTGCGCGATCTGGTGGTGATCAAATCTTCCGGCAAGCGCGAGGATTTTGACCGTTCCAAACTGGAACGCTCGATCCGCATTGCCATGCAAAAGCGCCCGATTGATCCGGACCGGATTGACCAGATGATTTCGGGCATCGTGCGGCGCTTGGAAAGCTTGGGCGATACAGACATTCCCTCCAAGACAATCGGCGAGATTGTGATGGAAAGCCTGGCGCGGATCGATACCGTGGCCTATGTGCGCTTTGCCAGCGTTTACAAGAACTTCCAAGCGGCCGATGACTTTGACCGCTTTGTGTCTGAACTGCGGCCGATGCCCAGCACGGATGACTGACGCCGACCACATGGCCCATGCTCTGCGCCTTGGCGCGCGGGGCTTGGGCGGCACTTGGCCCAATCCGGCGGTGGGCTGTGTCATTGTGAACGGCGGTGTGGTTGGGCGCGGTTGGACGCAACCGGGTGGCAGGCCCCATGCAGAGGCTATGGCTTTGGCCCAAGCAGGCCATGCGGCGCGGGGCGCCACGGCCTATGTCACGCTGGAACCCTGCGCCCATCACGGCAAAACCCCGCCCTGTGCCGAAGCTTTGATCGCTGCGGGCGTTACGCGGGTTGTCACGTCTTTGACCGACCCCGACCCCCGCGTGGCGGGGCGTGGTCATGCGATGCTGCGGGGTGCGGGCATTGCCGTGACGCAAGGCGTGCTGGAACTGGCCGCACGGGATGCGAATGCAGGGTTCTTAAAGCGCATCACGCAAGGTCTGCCGTTGGTGACGCTGAAGATGGCGGCGACCTTAGATGGACGCACCGCCACCGCCAGCGGCGAAAGTCGGTGGATCACGGCGTCAGAGGCCCGCCGTGCGGTGCATGGGCTGCGATTGTCTCATGACGCGGTGTTGGTTGGGGCAGGCACGGCGCGGGCAGATGATCCTGATCTGACGGTGCGCGATATGGGGGCCACGCGCCAGCCCGTTCGCATCGTGATCGACGCCGCTTTGACCCATTCCCATGACAGCAAACTGGGCCGCACAGCGCAGTTTTCCCCTGTTTGGGTACTGCACGGGCCTTTGGCCCCTGCAGCCGCGCGCCAAGCTTGGGCCTCTAGCGGCGCACGGCTGATGGAACTGCCCGCCGCCCCCCATATCGCCCCGCGCACCGCCCTTCAGGCACTGGCAGCCCAAGGGATCACGCGCGTCTTGTGCGAAGGCGGTGCCACGCTTGCCGCCCTTTTGGTGGCAGACGATCTGGTGGACCGCGTGGTCTTGCACACTGCCGGAGCGCTGATTGGGGCCGAGGGCGCGCCAGTCTTGGGCCCCTTGCGCCTGAACCTTTTGTCAAACGCCACCAGATGGCAGCGCGTGTCGCTGCGCCCCTTGGGGGCAGATGTCGAAACGGTCTGGCAGCGCAGGGCCCTTTAAGCCGTCATTCCCCTTGTTGTGCAGGCCCAGTTGCGCCATCTTGCCCAAAACGGGGGGACGTCATGCATATTCTTATCTTAGGTGCCGCGGGCATGATTGGGCGCAAATTGGCGCAGTCTTTGTCACAGGACGGCCACCGTCTGACGATGGCTGATGTGGTAGCGCCGCCCGTCTTGCCCAATGCCACAGGCATGACACTGGACCTAACCGCCGCCGCAGCCCCTAGCCTGATTGCGGGTCGGCCGGATGCCATCATCCATCTTGCGGCCATTGTTTCGGGAGAGGCCGAGGCCGATTTTGACAAGGGCTATGCCACCAACCTTGATTCCACCCGCGCCTTGCTGGAAGCCATCCGTGCCACGCCGGGCTATGTGCCCAAGGTGATCTTTGCCTCGTCCATCGCGGTGTTTGGTGCGCCCTTTCCGGCCAAAATACCGGACGATTTCTTTACCACGCCGCGCACGTCTTATGGCACGCAAAAGGCCATCACCGAGCTTTTGATCTCGGACTATACACGGCGGGGATTTATTGACGGTATCTCGATCCGCCTGCCCACGATCTGCGTGCGCCCGGGGCTGCCCAACAAAGCCGCCTCAGGCTTTTTTTCGAACATCATCCGCGAACCTTTGGTTGGCAAGCCTGCGATCCTGCCGGTGTCTGACACGGTGCGCCATTGGTTTGCCAGCCCCGGCGCGGCGGTGGGCTTTTTTCGCCATGCGCTGACGCTGGATTTATCCCTTTTGGGCGACCGCCGCGCGCTATCGATGCCGGGCCTGTCGGCCACGGTGGCCGAAGAGATCGAGGCCTTGCGCCGTGTGGCGGGACAAAAGGCTGTAGATTTGATCAGCCGTATCCCTGATGAAACCATTGCGCGCATTGTCTCCACTTGGCCCTGCGACTTTGACACCGCGCGCGCGCGCGCCTTGGGTTTTGTGGCTGAAACCAGCTTCGATGCGATCGTCGCAGCCCATCTGAAAGAGATCTGATGCCGCGCCCATCCCAGCCCACAGCCTTGGTCACCGGCGGCAATCGCGGTATCGGTTTTGAAATTTCCCGAGGGCTGATGGCCCAAGGGGTTGTCGTTACCATAGGCGCAAGGTCCGATTCCGAGGGCCGCACCGCCGCCGAGGCTTTAGGGTGCCGCTTTACCAAGATCGACCTTCTCAACCCCGACAGCTACTTTGACTCTTATGCCAAATCGGGCGGCTGGGATATTTTGGTCAACAATGCGGGGATCTTGAAAGATGTCTCGCTCCTCGACAAAGGGTCAGACTTTGACGAGGCGATGGAAGTCATGGTGGCAGCCCCGCTTGACCTGATCCGCCTGAACACACCGCATTGGCGGCGTACAGGCTGGGGGCGGATTGTGAACCTGTCTTCCAGCCTTGGGGCGCATGAACGCGGGCTTCAGGGGCCGGGGGCCTATTCGGTGGCCAAAGCCTCTTTGAACGCGCTGACCCGCGTGCTGGTGCGCGATCTGCCAGCGGGGGTAAAGATCAACACCTGCGATCCGGGCTGGGTCGCCACCCGCATGGGCGGGCCCACAGCGCCTGTGACGGTAGAGGAGGGGGCCGATACGCCGATCTGGCTGGCGCTTTTGCCCGACGATGGCCCCACGGGCGGCTTTTTTCGCAAGCGGGAAATGGCAGCTTGGTAAGAGCGGGGGGCTGCCCCCCCCAGTCCCAGCCACGGGTTGGGCGTTCGTCGCTAAAAGCCCCCACCGGAGGATTTCTGATCGCGCATCACCCCCCCCCGAGCATTTATGCGTCAGTGTAGGGAAAAGGGGTTACCCTTAAACCGGAACGGAATAGAGGATGAAATCGGATTTCGGGCGGTAGGTGTCATACAGCCTGCGGCCCGCGTAGTTGAACTCTTGCGTCAGCCAGCGCACATTGGTGATGCCCCGTGCCTTGGCAAAGCCTATAACATGGTCGATCATCGCGCGCCCGATGCCTGCACCGCGCAGGTCAGGGCGCACGTAAAGGTCTGACAGGTAGACAACCTTAGCCCCTGACAGCGAGCGGTGCATCAGTTGGTATTGGCACAGGCCCACGACCTTGCCGTCTTGCACGACGAGATCGGCCCAGAAGTCTTCGCCGCCAAAGATCCATTCCCATGTGGCGTTTTTGCCCTCAGGCGTGGTGGTGGTTTTGTAAAAGGCGGCGTAGGCGTCAAACAGGTCTTCCCAGACGGCGCGGTCAGAGATCTGTACGGGGCGGATGTCGATGGGCATGGTTCTCTCCAATTTGGTGCAACCCTCGCGCCCGCAGCCCGCGGCGTCAAGCGCTTGCGGATGGCCCCTGCCTTCAGGCATGGTCAGCGCTGCACATAGGGGGGCGCAGATGATTCCAGTCATTGGCTATAATGGGCACAAGGTGGCTGTGCTGGGCCTTGGCAGGTCGGGTCTGGCTGCCGCCGCAGCCCTAACGGCCGGTGGGGCCGAAGCCCTCTTGTGGGACGAATCCGTCGAGGCGCGGCAGATGGCCGAAGCTGCGGGTTTTGCCTTGACCGATCTGTCGCGCGCCGCAGCCTTGGAGGGCGTGGCCGCCTTGATCACCAGCCCCGGCATCCCGCATCTTTACCCCGCGCCCCACCCGATCATCGCCCGCGCGATGGAGTTGGGGATCCCGGTTGATAACGACATAGGCCTGTTTTTTCGCAGCTATGCCACCTCTGACTGGGATAATTTTGAAACCGCCCCGCGTGTGATCTGCGTGACGGGATCAAACGGCAAATCGACCACCACGGCCCTGATCCATCACATTTTGGACGCGTGCGGCCGTCCCACCCAGATGGGGGGCAATATCGGACGCGGCGCCTTGGATATGGACCCCGCCTGTGACGGCGAGGTTGTGGTGCTGGAACTGTCGTCTTATCAAGCCGACCTTGCCCGCTGCCTGACGCCGGATGTGGCCATCTTCACCAACCTCTCGCCCGACCATCTTGATCGTCATAACGGCATGGGTGGTTATTTTGCCGCCAAACGGCGCCTGTTCGCAGAAGGTGGTCCCGACCGTGCCATCATCGGCGTGGACGAGGCAGAGGGCCGTTATCTGGCCAATCAGATGGCCGAGGGGGCGGGGGATGACCGCGTGATCCGCATATCCTCAGGGCAAAAACTGGACGGGTTCGGCTGGACGGTGTTTGCTCGCAAAGGGTTCTTGTCGGAATGGCGGCGCGGCAAGCAGGCGGCCTCGATTGACTTGCGCGAGGTGGCCGGATTGCCCGGCGCGCATAATCACCAAAACGCCTGCTGTGCCTATGCCGCCTGCCGCACGCTGGGCTTTGCGCCCAAGCAGATCGAAGCAGCGCTGCACAGCTTTGGGGGTCTTGCCCACCGCGCCCAAGTGATAGGTGCGCGCGCTGGGGTGCGGTTTATCAACGACAGCAAAGCCACCAATGCTGACAGTGCGGCCAAGGCGCTGCAATCTTATCCAAAAATCCGCTGGATCGCCGGCGGATTGGGCAAAGAGGGCGGGATCAAGGGGTTGGCACCTTTCCTTGGGTCGGTGCAAAAGGCCTATCTGATCGGCCAATCCGCCCAAGACTTCGCGCAGGATCTGGGCGATCTGCCGCATGAAATATGCCAGACGATGGCGCGGGCCGTGGCCATGGCGGGCGCTGAGGCCCAAGAGGGCGAGGTGGTGCTGCTGTCGCCAGCCGCTGCCTCGTTCGACCAATACCCCAATTTCGAAAAACGCGGCGAGGATTTCACAGCCCTCGTTCAAACCCTGATCGGAGGTTAGGATGGAAGGATCGTGTACCTGCGGCGCTGTTACCTATCGGATGACGCAAAGCCCGCTGTTCACCCATTGCTGCCACTGCACATGGTGCCAACGCGAAGCGGGCAGCGCCTTTGCCCTGAATGCCATGATCGAAACAGAATGCCTGCAGGTGGCAGGGGCGGTGGAAGAGATTGTCACGCCCTCAAACTCGGGCAAGGGCCAGATCATCGCCCGTTGCCCCGCCTGCAAAGTGGCACTTTACAGCCACTATGCCGGGGCAGGCCGACTGATGGCCTTTGTGCGTGTTGGCACGCTGCGCGAGCCAAGTACGTGCCCGCCCGATATTCACATTTATACCTCGACCAAACTGTCCTGGGTGGGTTTGGATGCGTGCGTTCCCATCCTACCCGAATCTTACGACCGCAAGACCCATTGGCCGCAGTCTAGCTTAGATCGCCGTCTAGCTCTTTTGGCGCGGCATCCGAAGTAACCATTATCATTCAGTTAGGCCGCCTGGAACAACCTTGTGACTTCTATTAAATCCCGCATGGTTTGATTGGATCGGTTCGAGGTGATCAAGTTGACCTAGCCGAGGCGCTGATCGACGGGTTGGCAGCCGCCCCTAAAGCCTTTACCGCCATGCTGCGCGGTGAGAATTTCGGCAAAACCGTGATTTGCCTTGGCCCTACCGGTTAAATGCGTGCCCTTCATTTTGGCACAAATACTCCGGGGGTGCGCGGGCCGGCCCCGATTAGGGCAGATTAAACCGCAACCCCCGCCCTTAGCCCGTCAAACACCGCCTCTTCGGCTGTGCGCGGGCTTAGGCAATCGCCGATCATATGCACCTCTACCCCCATCGCTTGCAGGCTGTCAGACAAATCGTCCACGCTTTGATGGCCCAAAGCCAGCACCACAGTGTCGACGCCGGACACTTCGATGGCAGCCCCGCTGGCGGTGTGCTGAAGATACACTGTATCGCCGGCCGTTCCGTACAGCCGGGCGTAAGGGACGATCTGCACCGCCAATTGTTGCAGTGTTGCAGCCATCGTGTCGCGTACATAAAGGGGCAAGGATTCCCCTGCATGCGTGCCGTTCACGGCCAAGGTCACATGGGCCCCCGCCCGCGTCAGGCGTTCAGCCAAGCCCGGGCCGATCCAGTCGCAGCGCCAATCGGCCACCACAACCCGCGCACCTGTTGCAACCTTGCCCTCTAGCACATCCCAAGCGGTGACGATCTGGATCTGCCCGTCGGTTGGCAGGTCTGGCACGTAGGGGCGCGCGCCGCTGGCCAAGATCACCACATCGGGGCGTTCTTGCGCCACAAGCTCTGCTGTCACCCGCACCCCGCGGCGGAGTGTCACCTGGGCCAGCTCCATTTCCCGCGTCAGGTTGGTGACGATGCCGCCAAACTCGGCCCGCCCCGGCAAAAGCTGCGCTTTCAGCGCTTGGCCGCCCAGATGCGGGGCTGCTTCAAAAAGGGTCACATGATGCCCGCGTTGGGCGGCGGTGGCGGCGGCTTTCATGCCCGCAGGCCCGCCACCCACCACCATGACGCGCTTGCGCGATTGGGCGGGCTGCAAGGTGCCATAGGCCAATTCGCGGCCGGTTTGCGGATGTTGAATGCACGACACCGGCAAGCCGCGATGAAAATGCCCGATACAGGCCTGATTGCAGCCGATACAGGCGCGAATATCCTCAACGGCGCCGCGAGCGGCTTTGTTGGGCATCTGTGGATCGGCAATCATGGCACGGGTCATGCCGCACATATCGGCTTGGCCTGCGGTCAGGATTGCCTCGGCGATCTGGGGTTGGTTGATCCGGCCCGCCACAAAAACCGGCACGTTCAGCGCCCGCCTAAAAACGCCCGCGTCCGGGGCGACATAACCCGCAGCAAAGGCCATGGGCGGGGCAATATGCACTGCCCCCCCGACACTGGCCGAGGTGCCTGTGGTGACACTCACATAATCCAGATGCGGCTCTAAGGCGGTGGTTGCGGCCACGGCCTCGTCCATCGTCAGGCCTGCGTCATCGCGTTCGCCACCGCTGATGCGCAATCCGATCACAAAACCTTCATCAGTCGCGGTACGGATGGCTTGCAAGACTTGGGCCAAGAACCGCTGCCGGTTGGCATCGCTGCCGCCATAAGCGTCTTGGCGCAGGTTCAAGCGCGGGTTCAGGAATTGCGCGGGCAGGTAACCGTGGCTGGCCACCACCTCGACCCCGTCCAGACCGGCTTGGCGCATCCGGCGCGCGGCACTGGCATAGCCTGCGATGATCTCGTCGATCAGGGCCACGGGCAGGGCGCGGGGCATGACGTGAAAGCGTTCGTTGGGCACGGCAGAGGGGGCATAGGCCACGGCCAGCAAGCCATCGGCACTTTCCATAATCTCGCGTCCGGGGTGGAAAAGCTGCGAGAAGATCGCACACCCCTCGGCATGCACCGCCTCGGCCAAGGCCCGATATCCTGCGATGCAGGCATCACTTGTGGCCATCAACAGATGCGAGGTGTAGCGCGCCGTCTCATGCACGCCCGCCACTTGCGTGACAATCAATCCCGCCCCACCCTTGGCTCTTGCGCGGTGATATTCCACCAAGGCCGCATTGACCGTGCCGTCAGTGGGTAAGGTCGTGTCATGCCCGGTCGACAAAATGCGGTTGCGCAGGGTCACCCCGCGCAGCGTCAGCGGCGAAAACAGATGCGGAAACTGTGGCATGGTCAAACCCTTTCAGGACGTAACGCAGGCGTAGATCAGCGCGATCTATTTGAAAAGGGCCAAGGGTCAGCCCCATCTTGGCAAAGACCTGCAGGGCCTATGCATTAGGCTTGGAATATTCGTTCCAGACTGTTAGCCTTGAGCAAAGAGACTGGAAAGCCCATGGACCAAACGCACCCGCCAGAGCCCGCCGATTTGCCCGACGACCTTGCTGGCCCCCCCGCCTCGGTCGAAGAATTTCGCGCCCGTTTGACTGATATCTTGGATGATTTGCCGCGCCGCCTGCGGCAATGCGCCGATTTTATCGCGGCCAATACCGACCGTATCGCTGTGTCGACCGTGGCAGAGTTGGCCACTGGGGCCGATGTGCCACCCTCAGCCGTGATGAGGTTTTGCCAGATTTTGGGCTTTTCGGGCTTTTCGGAGATGCAGCGCCTGTTTCGTGAGGCTTACAGCCCCGGTTGGCCCGACTATTCGACCCGGTTGAAGAACCTCAAAGAGGGTGGGGCGGGCAGCCCCTCGGCCCTTTTGGCCGAGTTTATCGAGGCGGGGCGACAGTCGTTGGAGGCTTTGGCGAAATCGGCGGACGAGACGGCCTTGCAACAGGCGGTATCCGTGCTGGCGGCGGCGGATACGGTGCATATCGTGGGCCTGCGCCGCGCCTTTCCGGTGGCAAGCTACTTGGCTTATGTCTTTGAAAAAATGTCCGTTCCAGCCATGTTGCATGACGGCGTGGGCAAGCTGGATCACCGCTTTGCCCTACGCCCCAATGATGCCGTTTTGGCCATAACCTTCGCGCCCTATTCCGAAGAAACCCTAACACTTGCCCAAGACGCCAAAACGCGCGGCCTGCCGGTTGTCGCGCTGACGGATCGGATGGCCTCGCCCTTGGTGCGGTTTTCGGATGCGATTTTAACCGTGCCGGAGGTGGATTTTGGCGCCTTTCGGTCCTTGTCAGCGACGATTGCCATGGCTATTGCCTTGGCCGTGGCGATAGGGTCGGCGCGCGGGGGCTAAGGGGTTAAGAAAACCCTTTGCCATCGCTGAATTTTTAGAATAAAAATTCTAAAAATTGCAGTCCGGCCCCTGAGTCTTGGCCCTGCGCGAAGTTGGGAGCCTTGGCCATGAAAACCCTTGATGTGATCACCATTGGGAGATCCTCGGTTGACCTTTACGGTGCGCAGGTTGGGGGTAGGCTGGAAGATATGGCCTCTTTCCAGAAATATGTCGGTGGATCGCCCACCAATATGGCCACGGGTACGGCACGTTTGGGCCTGAAATCGGCGCTGATCACGCGGGTTGGCAACGAGCATATGGGCCGCTTTATCTTGGAAGAGTTGGCCAAAGAAGGTGTCGACACGCGCGGGGTGAAAACCGATCCAGAGCGGCTGACGGCTTTGGTGTTGCTGGGAATACGCGATGAAAAGCAGTTCCCCTTGATCTTTTACCGCGAAAACTGCGCTGATATGGCGCTGTGTGAAGATGATATTGACGAGGGGTTCATTGCCCAATCCCGCTCAGTCGTGGCCACGGGCACCCATCTGTCGCACCCAAAGACCGAGGCTGCGGTGCTCAAAGCCCTGACATTGGCGCGCAAACACGGGGCGCGCACGGCCTTGGACATCGACTATCGCCCGAATCTTTGGGGCCTCGCAGGCCACGGTGACGGCGAAAGCCGCTTTATCGAAAGCGCCAAGGTGACGGCCAAGTTGCAGCAGACGCTGCACTTGTTTGATCTGATCGTTGGCACGGAAGAAGAGTTTCATATCGCAGGTGGCACCACCGACACCATCGCCGCTTTGCGGGCGGTGCGTGCAGTTTGCAGGGCCACTTTAGTGTGCAAGCGCGGATCCATGGGCGCTGTGGCCTTTACCGGTGCGGTGCCAGACAGCTTGGACGATGGCCAAACTGGCCCCGGCTTTCCGATCGAGGTGTTTAACGTGCTGGGGGCGGGCGATGGCTTTATGTCAGGCTTGCTCAAAGGGTGGCTTGATGATGAACCTTGGCCCACAGCCCTGAAATATGCCAATGTCTGTGGTGCTTTCGCTGTTTCACGCCATGGCTGCACGCCGGCTTACCCGTCTTGGGAAGAGATGCAGTTTTTCCTTGAGCGCGGGATCGTCAACAAGGCTTTACGCAAGGATTTGGCGCTAGAGCAGGTGCATTGGGCCACCAACCGCCGGAAAGTTTGGGGCGAGGTCAAGGCTTTTGCTTATGACCACCGCATCCAGCTAGAGGATTTGCCCGGCGCCACGCCGGAAAAGATCGCGGCGTTTAAGGAATTGTGCGTCGACGCTACGTTGGATGTGGCGCAGGGCCGCGAAGGGTTTGGCCTGCTGTGTGACAGCCGCCTTGGGCGCACCGCGCTGTACCGTGCGGCAGGGCAAGGGCTGTGGATTGGCCGTCCGGTGGAATGGCCCACCTCGCGCCCGCTGACGCTGGAACCCGAGATTGGCCCCGATTTCGGCGGCCTGTCGGAATGGCCTTTGGAGCATATCGTCAAGGTTTTGTGCTTTTGTCACCCTGACGACCCCGACGAGATGCGCGCCGCCCAAGAAGAGACCGTCGCCCGCCTTTTCGCCGCCTGCCGGCGCAATCGGCTTGAGATGTTGTTGGAACTTATCCCTTCCAAGGTTGGGCCGGTCGATGATTTGACCAATGCCCGCCTGATCGAGCGCTGGTATGATATTGGCGTCTTCCCTGATTGGTGGAAGCTGGAACCGATGCAAACGACGCAAGCTTGGGCCGCCACCTGTGCTGCGATCGAGGCGAACGATCCCTATGTGCAAGGCATCGTCATTCTGGGTCTGGGTCAGACGGAAGAAGAACTCGCCGCGTCTTTCCGGCTTGCAGCCCCCTTCCCGCTGGTGAAAGGCTTTGCCGTGGGCCGCACGATCCATGCCGATGTCGGGCGTGACTGGATTGCAGGCAAGATCGATGATGCAACCGCCGTAGCCACAATGGCCGCCAATTACCGCCGTTTGGTGGGCTATTGGGATGACGCCCGCAATGGGCAAGGAGCAGCAAAATGACCACGATCCGCCTAACCGCCGCCCAAGCCATGGTGAAATGGCTGTCCGTTCAGATGACGCAAGAGGGTGAACCCTTCATCGCCGGTGTCTGGGCGATCTTCGGTCACGGCAACGTGGCAGGCTTGGGCGAGGCGTTGCACGGCATCGGCCCCGCCTTGCCGACTTGGCGCGGCCAGAACGAGCAGACCATGGCCCATACGGCGATTGCCTATGCTAAAACCATGAACCGCAGGCGGGCGATGGCTGTCACCTCGTCCATCGGGCCGGGGGCTACGAATATGGTCACGGCGGCGGCGCTGGCGCATGTAAACCGTGTGCCGGTGTTGCTTATTCCGGGCGATGTCTTTGCCAGCCGCGCGCCGGACCCCGTGCTGCAACAGGTTGAAGATTTTGACGATGGCACCGTGTCGGCCAATGATTGCTTCCGCCCCGTCAGCCGCTATTTCGACCGCATCAGCCGCCCCGAGCATCTGTTGACCGCCTTGCCCCGTGCCTTACGGGTGATGACCGATCCAGCCAATTGCGGCCCCGTGACGCTGGCCTTTTGCCAAGACACGCAGGCCGAAGCCTATGAGTATCCGGTCGAATTCTTTGACCCCAAGGTTTGGTACATATCGCGCCCCGAACCCGATGCCCGCGAACTTGCCGCTGCTGTGGTGGCAATCAAAGCTGCCAAGTCACCCTTGATCGTGGCAGGCGGCGGCGTGCTGTATTCCGGCGCGCAAGAAGCTTTGCTGGCCTTTGCGCGCACCCACAACATCCCCTTGGTCGAAACCCAAGCCGGCAAAGGCGCTATTGACGGTGACGAAAAGCTGCATTTCGGCACGCCGGGGGTGACGGGCACCGCTTGTGGCAACGAACTTGCGGCGAAAGCTGATCTGGTGATCGGGGTAGGCACGCGCTTTTCCGATTTCACCACGGGGTCGTGGACGGTCTTTTCCGCCCCCGGGCGTAAGATTTTGTCGATCAACGTGCATGGCTATGATGCGGCCAAACGCGGGGCTATGGCGCTGGTGTCAGATGCCAAAGTGGCGTTGGAAAAGATCAGTCAAGCCTTGGGGTCCACCCGCTTTGCCGACCCCGACTTTGCCGCCCGCGATGCGTGGTTTGCCACGGTCGATGGCCTAACCGCGGTTCCGGCAAGCAATCAATTGCCCACCGATGCGCAGGTGATTGGTGCTGTGCAGCGCAACACCGGCAAAACCTCGGTCGTCATGAGTGCCGCAGGCACCATGCCCGGCGCGCTGCATACGCTTTTGCGCACCGCCAAGGGTGGCTATCATATGGAATACGGCTTTTCGTGCATGGGATACGAGATTGCCGGAGCGATGGGTGTGAAACTCGCACGGCCTGAGGCCGATGTCGTCTGTATGCTGGGCGATGGCAGTTATATGATGGCCAACAGCGAATTGGCCACGGCGGTGATGATGGGCGTGCCCTTTACCGTGATCCTCACCGACAACCGCGGCTTTGGCTGTATCAACCGTCTGCAAAAAGCCACAGGTGGCGCGCCGTTCAACAACCTTTTGGCTGACAGCTATCACGTCAACACCGCCAACATCGACTTTGTGGCCCATGCCGGGTCGATGGGGGCGCATGTGGTCAAGGCGGCCACGGTGGAAGATCTTGAAACCGCGATGCAAGCCGCCAAGTCAGCGCGACTGCCGACAGTGATCGTGATTGACACCGATCCCATGCCCGGCACCGGCGGTGGCGGCAGCTGGTGGGAGGTGGCGGTGCCCGAGGTTTCGGTGCGCGCCGAGGTTCAAGCCGCCCGCGATGCCTATATCGCTGGGGCAGCGCATCAGGCTTTGGTGCGCTAAAGGGTTTCGCCACTTCAAAGGGGTCTGTCATGTCACATTTGCTGCGCAAACCAACCAGCACCACAGGCAAGGTGCATGACATCACCGCCCAAGGCGCGGGCTGGTCCTATGTGGGCTTCGGCCTGTACCGTCTTGCGGCTGGCCAAACCGCAGCCGAGCTAACAGGTGATCGCGAGGTCATCTTGGTGCTGGTCGAAGGCAAAGCCCATATCACGGGCGCGGGCCAAGATTTCGGCGAGATGGGCGACAGGATGAGCGTGTTCGAAAAGACCCCGCCGCATTGCGTTTACCTTCCTGGCGATACCTCTTGGTGCGCCGTGGCCACCACCGCCTGCACCTTGGCTGTCTGCACCGCCCCCGCAAAAGGCACCTATCCCGCCCGCCGCTTGGGGCCAGAGGGCATTTCGATGCTGCCGCGCGGCAGCGGGGCCAACACCCGCTTTGTCAACAACATTGCCATGGAAAGCCGCGATGTGGCTGGAAGTTTGCTGGTGACGGAAGTTTTCACCCCCCAAGGCAACTGGTCATCCTACCCCAGCCACCGCCATGACGAGGATGACTTTCCCCGCATGACCTATCTGGAAGAAACCTATTACCACCGCCTGAACCCCGCCCAAGGCTTTGGCATCCAGCGCGTCTATACTGAAGATGGTAGTTTGGATGAAACCATGACCGTCAAGAACCACGACGTTACCTTGGTGCCCAAAGGCCACCACCCCTGCGGCGCGCCTTATGGCTATGAGATGTACTACCTTAACGTCATGGCCGGCCCCTTGCGAAAATGGCGCTTTGCCAATGATCCTGACCACGACTGGATCTATAAGCGCGACAATCCTACCGCCTAAATCGCGCCCCCTTTACCGAGGCATAAATACTCCACGAGTGGTCTGGGGGGTGTGACCGCCCCAGACGGGGCCGCCGCGCGCCCTTGGGCTTATATGCTCATCTGCTGGCCCATCTCAACCACGCGGTTCGACGGCAGGCCGTAAAAGGCCGTGGCATCGGCGGCGGATTTGGATAGGCCGATAAAGATACGCTCTTGCCACAGTGGCAGGCCTTGATTGCGGGCAGAGCGGAAGGTGCGGCGGTTCAAAAAGAAGCTGGTGGTCATGATATCAAACTTCTCGCCCCTTTTGCGCGCCAGTGACAATCCGCGCGGCACATTGGGGCGTTCCATATAGCCAAAGGTCATCACCACGCGCACAAAGCGGTCTGACAGCCGTTCGATCACCACTTTCTTTTCGTCCGACACGGTGGGTGTGTTCGCCACCATCACCGTCACGATAAAATTCTGGCTGTGCAAAACGCGGTTGTGCTTAAGATTATGCAGCAAGGCCGAGGGTGCTGTGTTGGGATCTTGGGTCAAAAACACCGCCGTGCCGGGCACCGACATGGGCTGCGATTTGTCCAGCATGGCAATAAGTTTGACCAGCGATATGGCCGAATCTGATGCCTTTTGCTTGACATGGTTGGTGCCACGCACCCAAGACCAGATCAGCACACACATGCTTGCCGCAATTGCCACGGGCACGTAACCGCCGTCATGCAGTTTCATCATATTCGCGCCCAAGAACATCAGTTCCACGATCAAAATTGGCGCCACAACTCCGATCACCGCCACCAGTGGCCATTTCCACGCCTTGAAAAACAGCACGAAAGCCAAGATCGTGGTGATCACCATATCTCCGCTGACAGCGATTCCATAGGCCGAGGCCAGCCTGGTGGACGACCCAAAGGTGATCACCAGACAGATCACAGACAACATCAAAATCATGTTCACGCGCGGCATGTAGATCTGGCCGTGCTGGGTTTCAGAGGTGTGGCGAATTTCCAGCCGTGGCAGAAGGCCCATTTGAACGGCCTGCTGCATCATTGAAAATGCGCCCGATATCACTGCCTGCGACGCAATCACCGCCGCGGCTGTGGCCAAAATGACTAGGGGCAGCAACAGCACTTTTGGCGCCATCAAAAAGAACGGGTCACTGGCGGCTGCGGGGTGGCTTAAAACAAAAGCCCCTTGCCCCAGATAGCTAAGCGCCAAGGCCGGAAAGACCAACACGCTCCACGCCCAGCGAATTGGGGTGCGCCCGAAATGGCCCATATCGGCATAAAGCGCCTCGCCACCCGTCACTGCCAGAAAGACTGAGCCTAGGATAAAGAAAGACCCAAACTTGTGGTCCGCCAGAAACGTCAGGGCATGATAGGGGTTCAGCGCCGCAAGGATCTGCGTGTTGTCGCCTATATGCATCACGCCAAGGCCTGCCATGGTCAAAAACCAAACCACCATGACCGGCCCGAACAGGATTGAGACGCGCTCGGTGCCTTGGGCTTGGAACAGAAACAAACCGATGATAATGCCCAAGGTGGCGGGCACCACATAGGGCGCAAAGCTAGGCGCCACGATGGCCATGCCTTCCACCGCCGACAGAATCGACATGGCAGGCGTGATCATCGCGTCGCCAAAGAACAGCGAAATTCCCACCACGCCAATCGCAATTAACCAGCCAGGCCGCCGCTTTAGGGCTTGTTGCACCAAGGCCACCAGCGACAAGGTGCCGCCTTCACCGCGGTTATCTGCGCGCATAATCAAAAGTACATATTTGATCGTGACGATCAGCACCAAGGTCCACAATAGCAGCGAGACGATTCCCACCACCTCCGCACTGTCCTTGCCATCCCATCGCGCGCCGTGCAGGGATTCGCGCAGTGCGTAAAGCGGTGAGGTGCCGATATCGCCGTACACCACACCAATGCAACCGAGCATCAATTTCCCAAGATTTTTAGGCTTTTCATGGGTGGAGCGATGGGGCTGCGCCGCGTCGGCAGGGGCAGTCTGGGGCTCGGTTTTGGCAGAAACCGGATCGTCTGTGCTGTTTTGTTCGTTCATGACCTGTGGCCGTGGACCAGTTGAGACCGCTGCCTACACCCGCCGCTGGGCGGCGTCCAGCGATGCCTTGCGCGATCTGTCTGGTCGGCAAAGTTTCACCAAAGTGGCCACTTTTTAGCCCGCTAGACTGAAAGGGTTCTGCGGAACAGGTGGTCTAGAAACTCTCCTGCCGCATCAAACGGGTCATGGCCTGTGCCCAACACTGCGCGAACCTGCACGTCAAAATCGGCGTAGTGCTGGGTTAAGGACCAGACTGAAAAGATCAGATGCACCGGATGCAGACGGGCAATGCGGCCTTGATCCATCCAGCCTTGTAGGACCGCGGCTTTTTCATCAACCAGCGCTTTTAGCGGGCCTTCAATCCCCCCTAGCAGGCGCGAGGCCCCTTGCAGCACCTCGTTGGCAAAAAGCCTACTTTCGCGCGGATAATCGCGTGACAGTTCCAGTTTGCGGCGCACATAGGCCAGCATTTCTTCTATAGGATCGCCCAATGGGTCAATCATACGCAGCGGGTCCAGCCATGTTTCCAATTGCCGCGCCAAAATGGCCGCATACACCGCATCTTTGGACGGGAAGTAATAAAGGAGGTTGGGCTTTGACAGGCCCGCCGCTTCGGCAATTTCATCCAAGGTAGCACCGCGAAAGCCTTGCTTTGCAAAAACCTCCAAGCCCGCATCCAAAATGGTGCGGCTGTTGCGTTCTTGGATGCGTGTTTTGGGTTTCAGCATGGGGTCCTGTTTGTGCCCTGAGGGGGGAGCGTTTCGCAAAAGAGCGCCAGATGCAAACAGGTTTGTGATCGGGGCTGGCGGGGCGTGCCTTAGCGCCGTATCAATCACCATCCCCTTTGGAGATCCCCATGCGCCCGCCTTGTACCGCCACAAAACTTGTCGAAGATGACCGCGTCATCGTCACCCGCTTTGACTTTGCCCCGGGGGCCGAAACCGGCTGGCATCGCCACGGCCATGATTACGTCATCACCGCCGTCACCGATTGTCCGATGTTGCTGGAAGAACCCGGCGGTGGACAGCGGCGGGTTTTGGTGCCCGCGGGCACGGCATATCGTCGCATGGAAGGGGTTGAACATAACGTGGTCAACGACGGTACCGCGCCTATGAGCTTTGTAGAAGTTGAACTGAAATAGCACGCCGCGCCGTTAGGTGTGGCCGCCTTTTCTTCACCCCATAACAGCGCGGATCGCCTCGACCACCATCTTGTGATCCTCTACTTGCGGCAGGCCCGACACGGTGGCCACCGCAACAATGCCCGCCCCGGCCACGCGCAGGGGCACAGCGCCGCCACTGTCGGAAAAGTCAATGGGCGACCAGCCTTCGCCTTCCACCGTGCGGTTATGGGCCACATGCCGCATCCCGATCAGCAACGAGGCTTGGCCCGTCATCAACGCCGCATTCGACTTGCGCCGCGCCCAATTGTCGTTGTTCGCCGAAGATCCGGGTAGGGCTGCATGAAAAAAGCAGCGGCTTGCGTTGCGGATATTGACCACAACGGGCGATTTGCGCGCCACGGCCAATGCGACAATCGCAGTGCCCAGTTTTAGTGCCATTGCCTCGTCAAAATGCGGCAGAATCAGGCTCGATTCTTCGGCTTCTAGCTCGGGCAGGGTGGGGGTGGTCATGGGCTCTCCTGTGGCGGATGTGTTTGGGCCACTTTAGGGCGTGGGGCGGCGTTTGGAAATGGCATTAGAACGCGCCAATCCCACGCAGGATCATGGACTTGACGCTGTCGGTGGCCTTTTGCCAATCGGCATCGCTGAGGGGCCCTGCATTCAGGGTTTCGATTTGGTGGCCGAAATCGGCGTAATGCTGGGTGGTGGCCCAAAGCATATACAGTAGGTGTTCAGGATCGACGGGTCCCATCTTACCCTCTGCGATCCAGCGTTCAATCAGGCGCACACGGCCTGTGGTCCATACGCGCAGAGTGGTTTCCAGATAATCTTGAATAACGGGCGCGCGGTGCATCACCTCGAAAGCCCATACCTTTGATCCGTTCGGGTGGCGGCGCGAGATGTCCATCTTGGCCTCAATATACGCGCCGATGCCTTCAATGGGGCCGGGGGCCTGATCCATCGAGTCAGCGGCGTGGAGCCAGATTTCAAAAATATCCTGCACCACGCGGCGGTATAGGTCTTCTTTGGTGGGAAAGTAGTAATGCAAATTGGCTTTCGGCAGCCCTGCCATATCGGCAATCAGTTGCATTGTGGCCCCACCAAACCCTGCCTCAGCAAAAACCTTCTCGGCCGCTTGCAAGATCAGCGTTTCGTTGTGCTGCCGAATTTCGGTGCGGCGTTGAGATCGGGGAAGGTCTGTCATGGGGTAAGGTTCAGAATTTTCTTGACCGGTTGGTCAGGCTGTGGTGCGCTTTGTTCTGACCATACGGTCAGGAAAAGATTCGTCGCAAGAGGCATCAAGACCTTGGCGACCTAAGGGGAGACTGCCATGCCCGCACCCGGTGAAAACCTGCGCATCAATGCGGCGCGCCTTTGGGACAGCTTGGACCAGATGGCCCAGATCGGCCCAGGCATTGCGGGCGGAAACAACCGCCAGACCCTGACCGATGCTGACAGCGAGGGCCGCCACCTGTTTGCGCGCTGGTGCCGTGATGCCGACATGACAATGGGGGTGGACACGATGGGCAATATGTTTGCCACCCGTGCGGGCACCGACCCCAAGGCGCTGCCGGTCTATATGGGCAGCCATCTGGACACCCAACCCACCGGCGGGCGCTATGACGGGGTGCTGGGCGTCTTGGGCGCTTTGGAAGTGGTGCGCAGCCTGAACGATCTGGGCATTCAAACCAAACACCCGATTGTTGTGACCAACTGGACCAATGAAGAGGGCGCAAGGTTCGCCCCTGCCATGCTCGCCTCTGGCGTGTTTGCCGGGCTGCATACCGAAGACTACGCCAAATCTCGCCGTGATCCGGACGGCAAGGCTTTTGGCGAGGAACTGGCGCGCATTGGCTGGGTGGGCGATGAAAAGGTCGGCGCGCGCAAAATCCACGCGATGTTCGAACTGCATATCGAACAAGGGCCGATCTTGGAGGCGGAGGGCAAGACGATTGGCGTTGTCACACATGGCCAAGGCCTGTGGTGGTTGGAAATCACTTTGACCGGCAAAGACGCCCATACAGGATCAACGCCGATGAATATGCGGGTGAATGCAGGGCTTGGAATGGCGCGCGTCACCGAGCGGGTGCATCAAATCGCCATGAGCCATCAGCCCAACGCTGTGGGGGCTGTGGGGCAGGTCAAAGTCTATCCCAATTCGCGCAACGTCATTCCGGGCAAGGTGGTGTTTACCGTCGACATTCGCAGCCCTGAACTGACCAAACTGGAAGCGATGAAGTCCGAAGTGATCCGCGCCGCCCATGCCGTGGCGGCTGAGCTGGGATTGGGGGTTGAGATTGAAGATGTCGGGCATTTTGACCCTGTGACATTTGATGTGGGCCTTGTATCGCTGGTGCGCCAATCGGCTGAAAAACTAGGATATTCGTATCAAAACATCGTCTCGGGCGCAGGCCATGACGCTTGCTGGATCAACCGCGTGGCCCCTACCGTGATGATCATGTGCCCCTGTGTCGGCGGGTTAAGCCATAACGAGGCCGAAGAAATCTCGCCTGAATGGGCCGCGGCGGGCACGGATGTGATGCTGCACGCGGTGTTGGAAGTGGCAGAGGTGGTGGGGTGAAAGAACTTGACCACAAATGCCCTGACGGACGGCCTATCGTTCACGACCGCGCAGTTTTTTTGACCACTTGCCCTTAACGACCCGTCTTCAATAGGAATTTGACACATGACCCTCATCAAAAACGGCACCATCGTCACCGCCGATCTGACCTATAAAGCCGATGTCCGCATCGAAGGTGGCATCATCACCGAAATCGGGCCGAACCTGAAGGGCGGTGACGTGCTCGACGCCACGGGTTGCTATGTCATGCCCGGCGGCATTGATCCGCACACGCATTTGGAAATGCCCTTCATGGGCACTTACTCCTCGGATGATTTCGAATCTGGCACCCGCGCGGCGCTGTCGGGTGGGACGACCATGGTGGTGGATTTTGTGCTGCCGGGGCAGGGGCAAGGCCTGATGGATGCCGCCCAAATGTGGCACAACAAAGCGGGCCGCGCCTCTTGCGATTATTCCTATCACATGGCGATCACCTGGTGGGGCCAAAAGGTGTGGGACGGTATGGAGGATTCGGTCAAAGCCGGCATGACCTCTTTTAAACATTTCATGGCCTATAAGGGCGCGTTGATGGTCAACGATGATGAAATGTACCAATCTTTCAAACGGATTGGCGATTTGGGCGGTTTGGCCATGGTGCACGCCGAAAACGGCGATGTTGTGGCCGAACTGACGGCACAACTGCTGGCCGAGGGCAATACAGGCCCCGAAGCGCACGCCTATTCTCGCCCCCCGCAGGTCGAGGGAGAGGCCACCAACCGCGCCATCATGATCGCCGATATGGCAGGCGTGCCACTGTATGTTGTGCACACCTCGTGCGAAGAGGCGCACGAGGCCATTCGCCGGGCCCGCCAACAGGGCAAGCGTGTGTGGGGCGAACCGCTTATCCAGCACCTGACGCTGGACGAAAGTGAATATTTCCACCCCGATTGGGACCACGCCGCGCGCCGTGTCATGTCGCCCCCCTTCCGCGCCAAGGTGCATCAAGATAGCCTGTGGGCGGGCCTGCAAGCGGGCAGCCTGTCGTGCGTCGCGACCGACCACTGCGCCTTTACCACGGCGCAAAAGCGCTTTGGTTTGGACAACTTCGCAAAAATTCCCAATGGAACCGGTGGCTTGGAAGACCGTCTGCCCATGCTTTGGACCACAGGCGTTGAAACTGGTCGCCTGACGCTAAACGAATTTGTGGCCGTTACCTCAACCAATATCGCCAAGATTTTGAACTGTTACCCGCAAAAAGGTGCCGTTCTGGTCGGCGCTGATGCCGATCTGGTGGTTTTGGACCCGAATAAGGAAAAGACCATCCGCGCCGCAACCCAGCAATCGAAAATCGATTACAACGTCTTCGAAGGGCATAAGGTCAAAGGGCTGCCCCGCTATACCCTGACACGCGGGCAATTGGCGGTGAAGGACGGTGTGGTGCAAACGCACGAAGGCCATGGCAAATTCATCGCCCGCGCCCCGCGCCCTGCGGTGAACCGTGCGCTAAGTGCTTGGAAAGACTTGACCGCACCTCGCCCCGTACAGCGCACGGGCGTGCCGGCAACGGGGGTGTGATGGGTTTGGTCAACCAAAAGGTGCGGGCATGAACGCTGCGGTGATTGACGCCAAAGGCGTTAATCTGGTGTTCCAAACCGGTGACGGGCCGGTTCAGGCGCTGAAAGACGTCAACCTGACGGTCGGCAAGGGCGAATTTGTGTCTTTCATAGGGCCAAGTGGCTGTGGCAAAACAACTTTCCTGCGCGCCATTGCAGCATTGGAACATCCAACCTCGGGCCAGTTGACGGTCAACGGCCTGACCCCCGATGAAGCGCGGCGCAAGCGGGCCTATGGCTATGTGTTTCAAGCGGCGGGCTTATATCCTTGGCGTACGATTGCTAAAAACATAGCACTTCCCTTGGAAATCATGGGGTTTTCTAAAGACGAACAACAGACCCGCGTCGATCGGGTACTGGAATTGGTCGAGCTTTCGGGTTTTGGCAGCAAATTTCCATGGCAATTGTCGGGCGGGATGCAGCAACGCGCATCCATCGCGCGCGCTTTGGCGTTTGATGCCGATATATTGCTGATGGACGAACCCTTTGGCGCTTTGGATGAAATCGTCCGCGACAGATTGAATGAAGAACTTTTGAAGCTTTGGAATAGAACGGGGAAGACGATCTGTTTTGTCACCCATTCCATCCCAGAGGCGGTCTATCTTTCCACTAAAATCGTCGTCATGTCGCCGCGCCCGGGGCGGATCACTGATATCATAGACAGCCCCTTGCCCCGCGAACGCCCGCTGGACATTCGCGATACCAAGGCCTTCATCGACATCGCCCACCGCGTGCGCGAAGGGTTGCGGGCGGGGCATTCAGATGAATAGGGCGCTTGGTGTGTTCGGGGGTAATCCATGAACCCCATAGTGCTACTTTGTCTTGCTGCCTCTACCGGGGTTTTTATGGTGGCCAACTCTCTGCTTAAAATCTACGCGACCAAGGGATACTCGCTAACACTTTTGATTTCATTAGCTTGTTTCTGCTTGGGAAATTACCTGATGGTGCGGGTGATGCGCGAAAATGGGCTTGGGCTGGCTTTGGCGCTTTCGTTGGTATTTCAATTGGTGGCGGTTACCATCATCGCCTTTGTGGTCTTTGGCAAACGCCCGAGCGGATTGCAATCGGCGGAGGTGGTGCTTGGAATTGCGTCCATCTCAATGATTGCTTGGCCACAGGGGTGGGCATCGTGAAAGCGGGGCCAGTGCTCACGGTTTTGGGTGCGATTTTGGCTCTGTGGTATGGCGCTGCAGTGTGGTTGAATGCCGCTTGGACCTATGATCAAGCGGTGCGGGATGGTGGCGAGGTGACGTTCGCCTTGTTGGTTTCTGATACAATGGCGCAAGACCGCCCTGTTCTGCCACCGCCGCATCAAGTGGCCCGTGAATTGTGGAAGGGGCTAACGGCTTTTAATATAACATCCAAAAAAAGCCTTGTTTATCACAGCTATGTGACGCTGCTTTCAACATTGTCGGGATTTTTTCTGGGTAGCCTTTTGGGCATTTTTTTGGCTGTGGGCATTGTGCAAAGCCGCACGATGGAATTGGGCATGATGCCTTGGGCGGTGATCAGCCAAACCATACCGGTGGTGGCAATTGCGCCGATGATTGTGGTTTTGTCGAACTCTCTGGGCTTTGGTGATCATTTGGGTGTGTCAAATGCCCTTGTGTCAAAAACCATCATCGCCGCTTACCTGAGCTATTTTCCCGTTCTGGTCGGCATGATCAAAGGCCTGCGCAGCCCGGATCTGATGCAATTGGACCAGCTAAAAACTTATAGCGCATCTGAGTTGCAAGGGTTCTTCAAACTGCGTTTGCCGTCCTCTGTCCCCTATCTTTTCACCAGCCTAAAGGTTGGGATCGCGGCAAGCCTTGTGGGTGCAATTGTGGGTGAATTGCCCACGGGGGCGATTGAGGGATTGGGTGCGCGTATGCTGATCGGCAGCCAGTTTGGATCGCCCATCATCGTGTGGGCTGCTTTGTTTGCCGCTGCAATCTTGGCGGGCGTTTTAATCTTGTTCGTTCGGGCTTTTGAATCCGTGGTGATACGCCGCATGGGAGTGCAGGCGTGAGCATTCTGGTCGCATTGGTTTTTTGGCTTGCCTGCTGGGCGCTAAATGCAGTCCTCGCGCGGTCGCGCTTCGCCGCACATGTTTCAGTGCGGATCGCTATTCCGGTATTGTTTGGGTTGGCGGTTTTGGCCATTTGGCAAGGCGTTGTGACGGGGCTTTCTGTTCCCGAGGTTATTTTGCCGGCCCCTAGGTCTATTGGTGCTGCTATCGGGGCGAACCTGCCGACGCTTTGGGCTGATTTTGTGCAGACGATCATAAAGGGCGCTTTGTCGGGCTATGTGCTTGGGGCCGGATCCGCCGTTGCCGTGGCCGTGCTGGTGGATCGTGTGCCGTTTTTGCGCGCGGGCCTTTTGCCGATTGGCAATTTCGTAGCGGCTTTGCCGATTGTGGGCATCGCCCCGATTATGGTGATGTGGTTTGGTTTTGATTGGCATTCGAAGGCCGCTGTTGTTGTGGTCATGGTTTTCTTTCCCGTGCTGGTCAATATGGTGGCGGGCCTATCTGCAAGCGAACGCATGCAGCGTGATTTGATGGCTACTTGGGGCGGCACCTATTGGCAGACCTTGGTCAAATTGCGCCTGCCTGCGGCATTGCCGTTTTTGTTTAATGGGTTAAAAATTGCAGCAACTTTAGCCCTGATTGGTGCTATTGTTGCAGAAAACTTCGGCTCTCCAACGCTGGGAATGGGATTTCGCATCTCCACTGCCGTGGGGCAACTTGCTTTGCCGCTGGTTTGGGCTGAAATTACGGTCGCTGCCTTGGCGGGGTCAGTGTTTTACGGGTTCGTGACGGTAATCGAACGCATCGTCACGTTTTGGCATCCCTCACAAAGGGGGAGGTGATTTAACATGGAGGTCTACACAATGAAGAAACTTCTGATCACGGCGGCAGCTTTTGCTGTGGCCGCAGGCGCTGCATTTGCCAATGATACGGTAAAATTGCAGTTAAAATGGGTGACGCAGGCCCAATTCGCTGGCTATTACGTTGCCGCCGCTAAGGGCTATTACACCGACGAAGGTTTGGATGTGACAATCCTTCCCGGCGGTCCTGATATTGCGCCTGAGCAGGTCATTGCAGGTGGCGGGGCTGATGTCATTGTTGACTGGCTGCCCGCAGCTTTAGCTGCGCGCGAGAAAGGTCTCGCCTTAGTCAACATTGCCCAGCCCTTCAAGCATTCCGGCCTCATGCTCACATGTTTAAAAGAATCGGGCATTGCCGCGCCGGCAGACTTTGCCGATAAAACACTCGGCGTTTGGTTCTATGGCAACGAATATCCTTTCTTGTCTTGGATGAGCCAGTTGGGTCTTAAAACTGATGGATCGGCGGGCGGTGTAACGGTTCTGAAACAAGGGTTTAACGTCGATCCCTTGCTGCAAAAGCAGGCTGCTTGTATTTCGACGATGACGTACAACGAATATGGCCAAGTTCTGGAAGCTGGAATTAAAGCCGACGATCTGGTGACGTTCAAATACGAAGACATGGGTGTGGCCACCTTGGAAGACGGTCTTTATGTATTAGAAGACAGTCTGAAAGATGCGGCCTTCTCGGAAAAGATGGTAAAGTTCGTCCGCGCCTCGATGAAAGGCTGGAAAGACGCAGAAGCTAATCCTGATGCAGCAGCAGCCATCGTGATGGAAGCTGACCAAACCGGCGCGCAGACGGAAGAGCATCAGAAGTTTATGATGGGCGAAGTCGCCAAGTTGACTGCAGGGTCGAATGGCGCACTGGACGAGGCCGATTATAAGCGCACTGTGGCGACACTGATGTCGGGCGGGTCTGATCCGGTTATCACCAAAGAGCCGGAAGGCGCTTGGACACACGCGATCAGCGATCTGGCGCTGCAGTAATCTTCAAGGCTAGGGGCGGCCCGATCGGGTCGCCCTTTTCTTTTGTGACAATCATTTTTTGGCTTAAATTCGTATCTTTGGAAACTCTTTGTTCACTGATTTGCGCCATGCTTGCGAAAACGACCGCAGGATGGCCCATGACCACCGCCGACATCATCCGCCGCAAAGCTGTCATCCCTCGCCCGCAGGCGCGTGAGGGGACGACAGGAGCAGACCGGGCTTTTCGTATGGGGCTTGGCAAAGCCGCGCGTGAAGTACTGAAGATTCAGCTTGAGGTAGAAAAGCTGTCTATCGACCGGCGCTCGGTTGCGGAATTGGTGGAACTTGTGCCAGATTTTGCTTTAATCGCAATCTTGGATGGTCCTGCGCAAGAGATGGGGGTGATGATCTTTTCGCAGGCGATCGTTGCCGGTTTTATCGAAGCGCAGACCATTGGGCGTGTGCGTGGGCAAGACTTGCCACCACGCAAGCCAACCCGCACAGATGGCGCTATGGTGATGGGCCTGATTGATTGCACGCTTACGATTTTGGAGCAGGTACTTGGTGATACTGCCGAGGGTGATTGGGCCGGCGGCTACCGCTGTGCCAGCTTTCTGCCTGATCCCCGACCCTTGCCCGTGGTTTTAGAGGATGTGCCCCTGCGTATTTTTACAGCAGAAGTTTCCTTGGCTGGCGGTGTGCGAAAAGGGCATATCTTTTTAGCGCTACCAGCAGAGGCGCATTTGCTTCCGTCCACGGCCGAAGATCAAGAGTTGGAGGATGAAGAGGCACGCGCTTTTGGCCAGGCGATGCAAGAGCGGGTAGATGGGGCATCTGTCCAATTGAATGCTATCTTGGCGCGTATATCGCTGCCGATGTTGGATGTTTTGGATATGGAAGCGGGCATGGTTTTGCCTTTGCAGGATGCAGTTTTGGACTTTGTCAGCATTGAAGGTTCCGATGGTTGCGGTTTAGCTATCGGGAAATTGGGTCAAAACAGGGGGATGCGAGCTTTGCGGTTGGTTGATACCCAGTCGGCTATGCCGCGCCAGATGGTCCGTTTGGGCCGCCTTCTTTCTGGGCCGACCCAGACGATCAGGGCCAGCAGCGATGGTGGTAACGAACGTGCGCTTCTCGCTGCGGCACGAAGGGATCAATCCTTGGTTCTACCGGGTGTGCCTTTCAGCGACATTTTGGCCCAAGATCAGGCTTCCAACCAAGAGCCTGCAGTTCTGTACGATCTGCGCAGCACAGGCACGCATTAGCCCCAAGCAGGTGAGCAGTGCGCGGGTTTTGTCAAAGTTGCCAACGACTGTGCGCAGCCTTAGCGGCCAGCGGCGTCTATCAGATTGCGCAGCCCTTCCAGGTTGTAACCAAAGCGTGCGGCTGTGGCGATCAACTCATTCGTGGGGCGCTGCCCGCCTTGCATCAAGGCCCAAACGCAAGATGATCGGTTCCCCGAAGCGCAGTAGGCGAATACCGGCCCTGATGAACCTGCAACCGCTGCGCGTTGGGTGCTGATGACTTTGTCCGAAAAGTCGCCCGGCAGCACAGGGTTGTCGACGAAGGTCAGACCCAAAGCCTTTGCCGCGCTTTGCATGGCAGATGCCTGCCACGGGGGTGGTATCTCGCCATCGGGGCGGTTGTTGATCACCGTGGTGTAACCCGCAGCCTTGATTAGGGCCAGATCGTCCAGATCAATTTGGGGTGAAACGGCGTAATCGGGGGTTAGGGCGCGAATGTCCATTTTGCTCCTTAAAGGTGGCGGGCCGTCAAGACGGGTGCTGACGACAGGTGCTGCCAGCATACCCGCGGTCATCGCCAGAAGAAAGACCACACCGCCCCAACCGCCAAAGCTTAAAGACGCCAAAGCAGGCCCTGGGCAAAGCCCCGCCAAGGCCCAGCCCATGCCGAACAAAATGGATCCAATCACCAGCTTGGGGACCACCTCTGCCTTGGGTTTTTCTGGCAAGCCAAACCCAAGAACTGAGACTGTGCGCCGTGCAGCAACCCGCCATGCCACAGCCATCGGCACAATGGCCCCGCCCAGCACAAAGGCCAATGTCGCATCCCAATCGCCAAAGACATCCAGCCAGCCTTGGACCTTTAACGTATCGGTCATGCCCGACACAACCAAACCTGCCCCAAACAGCGCGCCGCAGAGCAACCCCACCCAAAGCCGCGCCATCAAATCACCCCTAGCACATGGCGCGCCAAGGCCATGGTCAGGCCGCCCGCCAGTACATAAAACACTGTCGCCACAATGCCGCGCAGCGACAGGCGCGAGATGCCGCAGACCCCGTGCCCGGATGTGCAGCCATTGGCAAGCCTTGTGCCAAAGCCCACCAACAGGCCGCCCGTAACGATGATCAGCCAGTTTCCTGTCAAATGGGTTTGCGCGGGTATGGCTTTTGTCATCAGCCACGGCAGGCCCACAAGTCCGACGATAAAGGCCACACGGTCACTCCAAGAGCCCCAACCTGTGGCGTCGACCAAGCCGCCGAAGATACCAGAGATCCCCATAATCTTGCCGTTCATCAACAAATAGGCCGATGCCGCAAACCCAATCATCAGCCCGCCGCAAAGGCCCCAAATCCAATCTAGATTGATCATTCCTGCCCCCTTTGTGATGCCCCGCCACTTAAAACCCGTTCAGCGGAACTTTCAGATAGGACAGGCCGTTGCCCTCGGGTTCGGGCATTTGGCCCGCGCGCATGTTGATTTGCAAGGAGGGAATGATCAGCCGTGGCATGGCCAAGGTCGCATCGCGAGATTCACGCATGGTGACAAAAGCGTCTTTCGATTGCCCGCTGCCCACATGTTTGTTCAAGGCTTTCTGCGCCCCTACTGTGGTTTCCCAAGCGAACGCATCGCGACCGGGGGCCTTGTAATCGTGACAAACAAAAATGCGCGTCTCATCAGGCAGGGCCAGAATGCGCTGAATGCTGTCATACATCACCGCCGCCGATCCACCCGGAAAATCGCAACGCGCCGTGCCGTAGTCGGGCATAAACAGCGTATCGCCGACAAAGGCGGCATCGCCGATCACAAAGGTCATGCAGGCTGGCGTGTGGCCGGGGGTATGCCACGCTTGTACCCGCATCTGGCCAATCATCACGCTGTCGCCCTCGGTCAACAGACGGTCAAACTGCGATCCGTCGCGGGCAAATTTTGTACCTTCGTTAAAGACTTTGCCAAACGTGTTTTGCACCAAGGTGATGTTTTCCCCGATTGCAAGGCGGCCGCCTAAAGCCTCTTGTAAATAGGGGGCTGCGGACAGGTGGTCGGCGTGTACATGGGTTTCCAAGATCCACGCCAACTGCAAGCCTTGGGTGCGCACAAAATTTATGACTGCATCGGCAGAGCGTGTGTCGGTCGCCCCCGAGGCATAGTCGAAATCCAAAACCGAATCGATAATGGCGCAGGCCGATCCTTCAGGTTCGGCCACGACATAGGTGGCTGTGTTGGTTGCTTCATCGAAAAAGGCGTGAACGCGCGGATACATAGAAAACCTGCGGTGTTAAGGGTCAAGGATCATTTATACATTTAATTTTCAGAATATGTAAGCCGATATTGCACCCTTGATGTGCATCAAAGTTCGCATCGCGCCGAAAGGTTAGGATAGGACACATAGCAAGGAGTTTACTATGACGACCACCTGCCAGCGCAAGGCCGTGTTAATGGCTCGGCAAGATACCCTGCACCGCCGGATCGGCGGGATCAGTGAGGAGCTAACCTCGCATCAAGAAAAAGATTGGGAGGAACTGGCCACCCAGCGAGAGGCAGATGAAGTCTTGGAAACCCTTGGGGTCGAGGCGCAGATCGAACTGCGCATGATCGCAGGCGCTTTGGCACGACTTGAGGCGGGCAATTACGGCAACTGTCAGGTGTGCGGCGCGCCCATTGAGGCGGTGCGGTTGGACATCCTGCCCGATACCCCGTTTTGCAAGGATTGTGCCCTTTGACCCCTTGGCCCTCATTTAGGCCCGCGACATGACCCTTGAAATGTCCGAGGGGGGGCTTTTGGCCACGCTTAAGCTACAAATGGAAGGCTTGGCCATTTTGTTCGGCGGGGTGTCCCGTGACAGTTTTCTGGACATTTTGCCCCAAGAAAAGGACGAGACTGACGCCGAGTTTGACAATACAACGTTTTATTAGCGCAGCAAAAGGCCCGCCACGACGGCCATTAGGCCCAGCACGGCCACGCCGACCGATGACAAATTCCACACAACAACACGGTTCATCGCGGCACGCGCCTGATCTTCAGGCATAGATTTGGCCTTCAGCGATTGCGCGGCACAATACATTAGCCCAGCCACGCCCAACAACGTCACCAAAGCCCCGCCCCAGATCAAAACTGACATTTCACGCCCCCTATGATACCGCGCGGGATAGCGTTTTGCGCCCGCTGTGTCTAGCTTTGGGCCACAGGTCCCCTTGCAGGACAGGCCCCGCCCAGTATAGGGATTTGGCCATATCTTTTTCCTTGAGAGGCCCCGATGTCCAGCCCGAACGACGCCTATTCCGTGACCGCCGAAGAGTTGCGCCAGTTCATTGAGCGCTTTGAGCAATTGGAAGCGGAAAAGAAGGACGTGGCTGATCAGTTGAAAGAAGCCATGGCAGAGGCCAAGGGTCGTGGCTATGACACAAAGGTACTGCGCAAGGTTCTGGCGATGCGCAAGCGCAAGCCCGATGAATTGGCTGAAGAAGAGGCGGTGCTTGAGGTGTACAAATCCGCCCTCGGAATGGCTTAGGGCAGGGCCTTTCTGGACAGGCCAAGCGCTTTGCGCTAACACGTCCCTATGACCCACCAAAAGAGTCAACTAAGCCGCCTAGACCGTCCTGACCTGTGGTCGGTTGGCGCAGTCGTCATAGGCTTTGTGGTCGTTGCTCCAGTTCTGGCTGTCATTTGGCTGGCTTTTCATCCGACCGAGAATATCTGGCCTCACTTAATGGCAACAGTGCTGCCCCGCTATGTGACCAATACGGTGATTTTGGCTGCAGGCGTAGGGGTGTTGTCGGTGGCCATGGGCACGGGGGCGGCTTGGCTGGTGGTGATGTACCGTTTTCCGCTTGCGCGGTTTTTAGATCAGGCTTTGCTTTTTCCATTGGCCATTCCAGCCTATATCGGCGCTTATGCTTTGGTTGATTTTTTGGATTATTCTGGCCCGTTGCAGGGCGCTTTGCGGTTGGCTATGGGCTGGACTTCGGCCAAGGATTATGCCTTCCCCGAAGTACATTCGCTGGGCTTTGCCATGCTGGTTCTTGCAGCAGCCTTTTACCCTTACGTCTACCTTCTTGCCCGCGCCGCTTTTCGCGAGCAGTCGGGGGGCACTTATGAAGTTGCGCGCGCCTTGGGCGCGGGGCCTTGGGGGCTTTTCTGGCGCGTCGGCCTGCCCTTGGCGCGCCCCGCCCTCGCGGCAGGCTTGGCGCTGGTCTTGATGGAGACGGTGGCTGATTTTGGCACCGTGCAGCATTTTGCCGTGCAAACCCTGACCACGGGTGTCTTTTCCACTTGGCTCAACGGCGATAACGCTGGTGGGGCCGCGCAATTGGCGGGCGTGATCTTGGTTTTGATCTTGGGCCTGATCTTTGTGGAACGGTCTAGCCGGCGCAACGCGCGGTTTCACAAACCTTCACGCGCGGTGCGGCCCGTGGTGCCTGTACAGTTGCAAGGGCTGCCCGCTTGGGGCGCGCTGCTGGCCTGTCTGGTGCCACTAAGCTTGGGATTTGGGCTGCCGGTGGGGGTGATGCTGGCCCATGCGCTACAAAAACCCAAGGCTTGGCTTGCCCCCGGATTGGCGCAGGCCATGATCAACACGTTGACAGTGGGGGTGATTGCCGCGGTCCTGACGGTAGCGGCCGCAACATTCCTGATCCAAGGGCTGAGGCTGTCACGCCATAGGACGGCGCGGTTGATCTTACCGCTGACCACGCTTGGCTATGCTGCACCCGGGGCTGTGCTGGCGGTGGGCATTTTGATCCCCTTGGCAGCCTTTGACCATAGATTGGCCGATGCCATCTTGGCCGTAACGGGCCATGATCCCGGCTTGTTGCTGACGGGCACTGCCGCAGCGCTCGTCTTGGCCTATACGGTGCGGTTTTTCGGCATCGCCCAAGGTGCCGTCGAGGCGGCCTTTGGTCGTGTCGCCCCAACCTTGCCCATGGCTGCGCGGTCTCTGGGCCAAACCGCTGGGGGTGTGCTGCAGCGCGTTTACCTGCCGCTGATGCGCGGATCGGTCAGCACGGCACTGCTGATGGTGTTCGTTGACTGCGTCAAAGAGTTGCCCGCCACACTGATGCTGCGCCCGTTCAACTTTAACACCCTATCGACCCGCGCCTACGATCTGGCCAGCCTAGAGAAAATCACCGAAGCCGCCCCCGCAGCCCTTTTGGTCATCGCCTTCAGCCTGATCGCGGTCGCAATAATGGCACGATCTTCGCGCGCCTAAGGCTTGCAAACGTGGCAGAACTTGGCTATCAGAACAGCGTTGCCTCTATAGCTCAGCTGGTAGAGCACCTGATTTGTAATCAGGGGGTCACGGGTTCGATCCCTGTTGGGGGCACCATTTAAATCAAAGGGTTAGCTCCCTTTTGAACCGCCTAGGTTAGGTAGGTTCATCGTTTGGGTAGCGGATGGGTAGCGCGACACCGCCCACTGCTGCCCTCGTCGGTTACCAAGAATCTAGTGAGTAATTTTATGAATGGTGATGTGCTATCAGTATTTCGTTAACTTTATTTGTTGCGCTGTCGGCTTCGATTAATAGTAAGATTGTCTAGTAAACTGATGCCTGCAGATGGGCCACAATAGTGTCTCCTTTTGGTGGAGACGAGTGCGTGGGGCGGAGCGCCGCTTACGAATTCGCTTGAACGCTCGATAGGCATTTTTTGGCAGATCAAACAGGCATCAAATAGCGCGGCCAATTGCTCACGCCTGCACATTTGGCGCGAAATCTATCGCGCTTATGCTAGCCCAGCGCCCCCTGTCAGAAAATCAGCACATCGGTGTAGGCCAGCGTCGGGTGATTATCCAACACCCCGATTTGAACCGCTGCGCCAGAACCGCTGCCATCTTTGTCATAGTAGAGCGCACCGGTCGTTGTGTTGTAGATCACTCTATCAGTCGCAAGGTGGCCCTTGGTGGCATCGGCAGCAGCATAAAACGCGGTCGATCCAATAGTCCCTACTGCGCCCAACCCCGTGAATATGGCCTTAGACAGGCTGATGCGATCGCTGGCTGTCGTGAAGTCAGTGATATGATCCACGCCCGTCAGTTGATTGAACACAAAGGTGTCAGCACCTGCATCCCCTGTGAGGGTATCATTACCGGCACCACCCGTCAGGCTATCGTTGCCGCCTCCACCGATGAGGCTGTCATTCCCGAGGCCACCAACCAATGTATCATTGCCAGTTCCACCGGTCAGCGTGTCAGCCAATGCTGAGCCTGTCAGGGTCGTCGCATTGCCAGTGTTGGTCACGCTGTAACCAACAGAACCACCCGTTACAGCCCCTAGGTTCACAGCGAAGCCTGCCGTGGTCAGCGTGGCTGTGCCCGCATTGGTCGTGCCAGTGGTCGCTGTCCACGCGGCCGTCACGGTCGCATTCGCTGTCGCACTGGCTGACACGGTGAATATATCTCCGCCACCCAGATCGGTGATCGCATCGGTGCCTGAGGCCACGGTAAATGTATCGTTGCCCGCTCCGCCGATTAAACTATCGTTTCCTGTGCCGCCAACAAGGACGTCAGCCCCAGTGTTACCCGTCAGAGTGTCGTTGAACTTTGATCCGGTTAGGGTGGCCGTCGTTGCGGCGGTATTGGTCACGCTGTAACCAGCAGACCCGCCCGTCACAGCGGTAAGGTTTACGGCAAAGCCTGCTGTGGTCAGATTGGCGGTTCCGTCATTCGTCGTGCCGGTGGTGGCAGTCCAAGACGCACTGACCGTCGCGTTCGCCGTGGCGCCAATGCTTATGTTCAAGACATCCGCGCCGCCAAGATCGGCGATCGTGTCGACCCCACTGGCGACGTTAAACGTATCGTTCCCAGTCCCACCAGTCAGAGTATCGTTGCCAGCGGCGCCATTCAGGCTGTCATTGCCTGCCCCGCCGATAAGCGTGTCATTGTCGTCAGACCCCCGAAGCGTGTCGGCAAGGCCCGAACCCGTCAGCGTGGTTGCTAGTCCTGTGTTTGTCACCGTGTAGCCAGCTGATCCGCCCGTCACTGCCGCAAGGTTCACAGCAAGGCCGGAACTGGTCACTACGGCGGTTCCCGCGTTGGTAGTCCCAGACGTCGCAGTCCATGCCGCTGAGACGGTGGCATTTGCCGTAGCTCCTGCCGCCACGATCAAGATATCGGCGCTGCCCAGATCAGCAATGCTGTCAATTCCGGACGCCACTGTGAACGTATCATTGCCGGCGTTGCCTGTCAGACTGTCGTTACCTGCGCCACCAGTAAGGGTGTCATTGCCCGCACCGCCCAGCAAAGTGTCGTTGCCCACGCCGCCAGTCAAGTTATCCGCCCAAGCCGATCCAGTCAGCGTGGTTGCTGCTCCGACGTTCGTGACGTTGAAGCCTGCGATGCCTGTCGCCGCACTCACGTTAACGGCAAAGCCAACAGACGTCAGGTTTGCTGCGCCACTGTTGCTGCTAGAGATATCCGCTGTCCAATTCGATGCCAGTGTCACGTTTGCGGTGGCGCCAGATGCAACCGTCAAAACATCTGACCCACCGAGATCAGTGATGGCATCAATGCCTGCGCCGACGTTGAAAGCATCGTTTCCAGCCCCACCAGTCAAGCTGTCATTGCCAACACCACCGATCAGGCTATCGTTGCCACTTCCGCCAACCAGCGTGTCATTACCCGCTCCGCCATCAAGTGTATCCGCATCGGTAGACCCGATCAGCGCGTTGATGCCAGCATTGCCGATGATGGTCAGCCCACTAAGCACCGCCGAGGCGTTCACATTCAACGCCGTAGTCGCAGATGTAACCGCAGAAGCAGCTGTTCCCGTTCCAATGACCACTTTTTCGACTTTGACGTCTGATGTGAGCAGCAATGTGCTGGCCGTCGTTGTTGCGAAGCGCAACTCATCCGTGCCGTCATCACCATAGATCATCTCTCCCGCGGCAAAATCGGCAACCGGACCCAAGATGAACACATCGTCACCTTGGCCACCGAGCAACACATCTGCCCCAGCAGCGCCGGTGATCGTGTCGTTGGCAAGCCCACCATCGATCAGATTGGCTTTCACATCACCGGTCAGTGTGTCCGCATACCCAGACCCTGTCAGGTTCTCAATTGTGGCCAGCGTATCCGTTCCAGCCCCACCCGTTGCCTGCGCGGCGGTGATCGCCAGACTGACCGTCAACCCCGACGTGGCACTGACATAGGTGGCCGTGTCTGTCCCAGCACCACCGGTCAAAACGTCGTTTCCCGCACCACCATCCAGCGTGTCGTTGCCTTCGCCACCGGTCAAAGCATTCGCCGCTGAGTTGCCAGTAAGCACGTTGGCATCCGTATTGCCGGTGCCATTGACAGCTACAGACCCAGTCAGCGTGAGGTTCTCAACATTGAAGCCCAAGGTATAGGTAACCGCTGTTTGAACTGTGTCGGTGCCCTCACCAACGTTCTCCGTCACAACGTCATTGGCGCTGTCCAACAAATAGGTATCGTTGCCAGCCCCGCCAGACATGCTGTCGTTCCCAGCCCCACCGTCTAGGACATTGGCTGCGCTGCTACCGGTCAAAATGTTGGCCAGCGTGTTGCCGGTGCCATTAAGTGCGACGCTACCCGTAAGCGTCAGGTTCTCGACATTGGCCGATAGCGTGTAGCTGATCGAGGACTGCACTGTATCGACGTCACTCGAGATCGCTTCGCTGACAAGATCGCCGACACTGTCCACCACATAGGTGTCATTGCCAGACCCGCCGTTCAGGCTGTCATCCCCTGTCCCGCCGTCGAGCGTGTCGTTACCTGCGCCACCGTACAGCGTGTCATTGCCGTCAGCCCCAGCAATCTGGTTATTTGCATCGTTCCCAGTGATGGTGTTGGCGAGCGTGTTACCAGTGCCGTTGATGGTTGCGGAAGCACCCGAGAGGGCAACAGAGCCAGTTAGCGTCAGGTTCTCGACGTTTGCAGACAGTGTATAATTGACGGACGACAGGACGCTATCGGTGCCCTCGCCGCTACCTTCGATGACCACTGCTGCTGCGTCATCCACCACAAAGGTATCATCACCCAAACCGCCCGTCAGGGTGTCGTTGCCGGTGCCGCCGTTCAGCGTGTCATTCCCACCACCGCCAAAGAGAGCATCAGCATCGAGCCCCCCGCTGAAGATATCATCACCGTCACCGCCATAAAGCGTGTCAATGCCCACCCCACCGTCGAGCGAATCTGCACCCGTGTCACCGTAAAGGATATCGTTGCCGTTACCTCCAGTGAGCGAGTCGTTGCCGTTTCCACCACTCAGGCTGTCATCTTCACCGCCGCCGTCTAGGCTGTCGTTGCCATCCCCGCCGTAAAGCGTGTCATTGCCGCTGTCGCCGGAAAGAACGTTGGCGGCCGAGTTGCCCGTGAGGATGTTATCGCCGCCGTTTCCTGTGCCGGTGATCGCCGAAGATTCCGTAAGGGTTAGGTTCTCCAGCCCCACCCCCAACGAGTAGCCGACGGAGGCCAGCACCAAGTCGGTACCAGCGTAATCCTGCTCGATTATGACATCGTTGGCAGTGTCCACGACATAGGTATCATCTCCCACGCCACCCAACATCGCGTCATTGCCGGTGCCGCCATCCAACGTATCGTTGCCCGCACCGCCCGATAGCGTATCATTATCAGCGCCACCGAGAAGGCTATCGCCGCCAGTCCCGCCGTCCAAGCTATCGCCGCCAGACCCACCGTCCAACGTGTCAGCGCCCGAACCACCCACCAGCGTATCCGCCAAGGCCGAACCCGTCAGCGTCGTCGCAGCGCCGGTGTTAGTTACCGAGAAGCCAGCCGTCCCGCCAGTTACAGCAGACAGATCAACCCCAAAGCCAGCTGTAGTCACCGTGGCCGTGCGGGAATTGGACGTGGAAGCCGTGGCAGTCCAAGC
>CANIKY010000015.1 GCA_947468085.1 Paracoccaceae bacterium
GGGGATCGTTGCGGGATGTGCAATCACTTGCGGGTCATTCGTCATTGACCACCACCCAACGCTACATCAAAATCAACGGAGACGCGAAGCGAAGGGTGGTGGAGATGTAGATTAGTCAATTGACAGAGGGCAGAGTTTTAAACTCGAAATGGTGATGATCACCCCGTTGCTGTAGTAGCAATACTGAACCATTCCATTTTTCTCGTGTTAAGGTATTGTTGTTAAGAGGACATACCTATTTATACGAACTTTACCTGATCTTGGCTGTGTTTTGGGGGAAAATAGTAAATGTTTATCCCTTAAACCCATACCTAAATTTTACCATTTTTCAAAATGAAATGTGGGGGTTGAGTTGGATGGGCAGCTTACGGAATAACTGAAAGTAAATAAAGATCTCTTTCGGAAAATTCAACAAAACCATCGCTTACCGCTGAAAGCCAAGCTTCGTCGCAATAATCTTTTTCAGTGACATTAAATTTGTCAATGTTTGTCACTATTATTGAATATTCAACAATCGTTTTATTCTTAACCAGATCTGATTATTCTTAACCAGATCTGATATGCAAACTCTCATCAACTTCACCCTAATTGAATGCACAACCTATTATTTTCGTTATCTTCCACTTATCCATTTTGATTTTTGAATATCCAAGAGAAGAGTCGACTTGAATTATTACTCGTTCACTTTCCCCAGGTTCCAGAAAAAGCGTTGTACTTGCGACTCGCTCAAACGCAAAAGAATCATATGTTCCAGTGACTTTTATCTCAATTTCTGTAACCGCATACATGGAACTATCGTTGCGCATTTCAGACTCGAAAAAGCTAGTAGTGGACATCCTGCCTCTACCAAAAAGGTATTTTTTCCTCATTATATCTGTGATGTCATAGGCTCTAAGTTTGCACCAAGCCTCACTGACTGTTGATGCCTCAGATAATTGAGCGCTTCCGATGGTCAATAGAACCAAAGATAACAATAAATGTTTAGAGAACATACTTTTACCCCGCTTTATTTCAACTAACCCTGAACCTGCAAAACCGCACCAAAAACAAGCAAAGCTACAACAATAGAATTGATTGCAATCATTACTTTGACCCCTAATGAAGATCTATTTGTAACCGCAGCAATAACCCCACCAACAATGGCACCGGGAAACACGATGAACATTGCCTGTGAAATCCAGTACCCGATGAATGCAGGAAGCGGCTGCTGATCATGCATAGCTTGGTCTAAACCGCTGATCAAAGCTGCGCCAAGAGACAGCAAGGTAAAAGCAACTATCCATCTAATCCAAAGGTTTGCTGTTTTTTCCACCATCTGGTTCTCCAATAGACTTGCCGACTATCGTTAGTTGATGTCAAATTTCAGTCAAGTGTTATCACTGCGGCTCTCAACGACTCTACCAACTCCCACCCCGGAAAATCTGTTTATAACTGTTTATAACTTTTCGTTAGACAAATAGAAAGCGCCCGTAGGCACTTAACTCATTGTAATTGTTATGAAAATTGGTGGAGCCAGGGAGGATCGAACTCCCGACCTCTTGAATGCCATTCAACGTGAACTGTAGCGATATCATAGTGTTATTGACAGGTTTATAGAAGGGCTTTATAACTGATTTTCAGACTTTATCAAGAGGACCGCGCCCTTGGACGACACTTTACCCGCCGCAATCAAACTCTATCGTGGTGTCTCCATCTACCGTGTTGCGGGGTCGCAGTTTTGGTATGTGCGGGTTTGGGACCGCGAAAACCAACGCTACATCGTCAAGAGTACAGGGGAGGCGTCGCCGATCAAGGCGAAAGCGGTGGCGCAGTCTCATGCGCTGTCGATGATCAGGCAAGAGCAAATGGTCGAGAAGGAATATACGTTTAAGTATTATGCGCTGAAACTATTGAACGAAACATCTGCCATGGCGGTTAGGGGCGAACGCAATCGGGGGTATGTCAAAGCGCTTCATTGGGCGGTTCAAAACGAAGATTGGGGTCTCATTCGCAAATTGGGGTTTAAAGATGTTCGTAAGATTTCGACCCGTGATTACCGCGAATACCTTGATGATCTGACTGAAAAGCGACCCGAACTGTCTTCATCGACGAAGAACACGATCATGGCGGCGTTTCGCAATGTGATGAAAATTGCCCGCGAAGACGGAGCAATTGATTTGGTTCCTGAAACGCCTCGGTCAAAGCAGCGTGACAATCCCCGCCCATTCTTTCGGTTTCACCCCTTGGTTGCGAAGGATGACGATGCGTATCGCAAGGTTCGTGCTGCTGCGAAAAAAATGCAAAAGGACGGTGTCGTTATTCGAGGGACCGCTGTCACGGGCGAGTTGTATGATCTGATTTTATTCGTGGTGAACTCGTTTGTTCGCCCAATCTCGTCAGAACTCTATGCGCTGAAACATAGTGATGTGACGGTGGCAACGGACCCACAGCGTTTGATTTTGATCGTTCGCAACGGCAAAACGGGGTTCAGGTCGGCGAACACGATGGAAGGTGCGGTGGGCATCTATCAACGCATCAAAAAGCGCTACCCCGATGCGGGACCTGATGATTACTTGTTTCTGCCGCAGTACCGAAATCGCGAGACTGCGGGCAAGATCATTCAACGTCAGTTCAAAATGGCAATGGAGTTGGCGGGTGTTGAGGATGATGTTCACACCAACCAAAAGCACACGATCTATTCCCTTCGGCACACTGCGATCTGTATGCGGTTCATACACTCGCATGGGGACATAAATGTGTTCAATTTGGCGAAGAATGCGGGGACATCTGTCGATCAGATCGAACGCTTCTATGCACGACATTTGCCTTTGTCGCGAGAGTTGGCAATCAACCTGCAATCATTTGGGAAGAAATCATAATGACATCAGCACTTTCACTGTGGGATCGTTGGTGCGAAGCACATAGCGTTCTGAAGGATTCATCACCGCTGTTTCATTGTGATGATCAAGGTCGAGTTCTGACCCGATCTATTGGCAATGCATCACCCCGACCAATCCTATGTCGTCACCCTGATATGGATGCACGGATCTTACATCAAACTGAAGTCTTGACCACCGATTGGCAGAGCAAGAAGCACGAATATGACGGGATCATCTATGTGATGTTCACAGAGGGTCAGAACAACAACGTGCTTCCCCTCTACATTGGCAAAGCGGAGACACTCGGCAAAGGGGATGGAAATCTATCGGTCAACCTTCATCGATTGGCAACGGATCGTTCAAAATTCGCGCGATGGGGGGACAACTATCAGTATCACATCGGCGATTTGAGTGCTGCTGCATTGCACGGACATCAAAGCGACAAGATCAGTCCGAAGTATGAGCGATGGGCGGAAACACTGTTTGAAGATCGACCCGCTGAAAATCCACGTCTCCGATTGCAACCACGATTTTGGGCAAAAGCATGGAGATCAAGTGATGTTGGTGTTTGGTCCGAAATGAACCCGACCAAACTAACCTTTCTTGAATATCTGCTGATCGGTGTTGCAAGTGCAGCATTTGGGACGCAATTGCTCAACACAGAAGGTCGCAATCGCTGATGCAGCACGATGAGTTACACCGCGGAGAATGTAGGTTCAAGCGAAGCAGCAATGTTAGCATTTGACGAAACTTTCACCGACCTCGACGCCGTTGCTGCTGCTGTCTGCTGACCGATTGTAGGTTTGGTCAGGAAAAGTTCAAAATGGAACCGCGTCTTTGTGTGCGCGGGTCAATGTGAAAAAACCCATTCATGTCAGCAGACGCGTTTTGACGGTCGCACAACGATGGAATGGGTTTGTCCGCGTCATCCCACGCGCTGCGTGATCTGACCCGTCTCTGCCGCTGTTCTGATGATCTGTGAACATGCGACTCTGATCACATGCGACATGTGAAGGTTTGATTCGTTTGCAAGGGATTCAAGTTGTTCACGAAGGGATTTCGGACAACGGAAACTGATGAATTCGTTTTGAATAATACGCATGGGAACTCCTACTGCTTGATGATCAAGACGACGATGTCAGATCGTGACGCTGATCGAATTTGGTTTTGAATGGTGGACAATGCTTTTGAGATGTCGGAATCGCGTGTTGCTTGTGACAGATTGCAGTGATCAATTTCTGTAATGACATCACGCACCCTTTGAATACGAGTGATAACCAATGAGGACATAAAGGTCGCGGTTTTCAATGGTTCGCAATGGGACATTGGTCAGATCAATCGTTCCCGCATTCAATCGAAGTGCTTGCTCAATGCGTTCTATGTCGGTCTCTGTCGCATGTGTTAGTTCGAATAGAGTGGTTTTCATGTTTGGTATCCTATGTTGATTTGATGGGTTTCAATGTTTGGTTCAATGTAGTTTTCATTACGTTTCATTACGTTTCATTAGGTAATAGTGAACAACAAGGCAGGGTTTAACACTCTGCCTCCTTGTTCGATAAAATGCCCGATGTTCTTATTGATGCCCCATCAATTTGGAACGAGATGAGACGCATTTGGTCGAAATGCTTCAGCACCCTCTTTCAAACAGTAAAAAATGACCCGACGATGATCTTCCTCGTCGTTGAGTTGCTGTAGATCAATGCGTTCATCAACCCAATCAAATCGGTCGCAAAGATCGCGAAATATTGACGAAAATTCAGCGTAATCAATCAAATCAGATGTATTGATCGCAATGTGAGCATGAAGTCGTTTGCTACCCTTTCCATCCTCAATGAATGTGACCCATCGAAATGGATTAGGATCAGAACCCGTTGCGCGTTTTTTGAAATTCCTCACACAACGCTGCATCAATTCATTGCATGTGCTGTCTGCAATGTCTTGATTGATCCATTCACGCACACCTTGTCCATGGTGTTTGCACTGTTTGAATGTCACCGTTGCAAAGCAATTTGGACGAAGTTCTTCATTCAACCATTTTCCGATCTGTAATGACGCAGTTTTCAAATCACTTCTCCATATCCGTTTAATGTATTTATGCGTTAGACGCGTGTTCACGTCAGATATTTCAAAATTATTTTCAAAATCTAAAATAATTCTCAGGCGCTTCAGTGGGATGCTGAAGTGCTAAATTCTTGTCCACGTGGATTTGTTTGAAACATATTCAAGAAGGTCTCTGTTTTTGTGCAACAGATCGCCCCACTGCTCGGTCTCGAACAGTCTGTGTATCAGATCAACACTATCAAGAATTTCAGTTGGCGCCGCTCCGTCAGTAAATGTCAAAGCATGACATTTGGCAAAGTCCTTTGCCATCACGCACACATTATGCGCTGCCAAAGCATGTGAACCAAATTTCGACAGGAAGTTGTTCTTGAAGGGATCAAGGTCAATCGAAACATCGTTGACGAACCACGCGTCGGAATAGGGCGAACCAATGCAAAATGGTTCTTCTGCGGATGCGGAAACTTCACGATAGGTGGTCGGAAATTTTTGAATGTCCCTTGCCCAATTACTCAATCTGTCGTCGAAAACCCTTGGGATGAAATAGCTTTGATAGGAATATGCGTTACGAAACGGCGTCGCGCTATCAAACGTAATCTGAAAATCTTCATTTGTCGTCGCTCGAACAGCACGTTGAACCGCTGTCAGCGCGGCAGACCATGCGTATTGTGAGACCCCAAGAAGGTGAACGACATCTTCACCCGCGTTCAATCTTCCATCGTCGCGCAAGATCAAGAAGCGTCGCAAGACACGCGCTAACCCACCGTTCCACCCCTCGGTTCCGCCCAACGCCCAACCATGAAAATTAAAAGTTTTAATTTTCGCGTACCATGCGTCCTCTGCCTCGTCCGTGACGCCTTGCATCACGTTGAGAAACTTGCAGTTGCCAAATACACCTCGCCGTTCTTCGATGAAGCGTAAGTTTTCAAGTGTCACGTCGAGCAATTCTGAAGGGGAGAAGTTGTAGAACGGGTTCGATGTGTTTCCGCCCTCGTGCATCCACAAGGGCATGTCGAGTGTCATGGCGTAGTTGCAATGGCAGTCGACCCATCGCACCATATCGTCAATGAAGCGTGTGTTGCGCCACATGCGACGAATTTTTGCGACATCATCATTTTCTGACGACCACCCCTTCAACTCAGGCAATTTTCCCGTGCCGATCTGATACCCGCCACTGTCCCCAAGTATCCAACTGCGTTCGTCGCGTGATGTGATCGCGTTAGATTTCTTCGAATTTGCAAGCAAACCTGCACTCGCCAATGCGTAAGGATAACTCCAAAGGCGATTGTCGGGATCAAGGAAGTTAAGGTCTTTTGGCGAAAACCCTGTGGGCGCGCCTTCATCTTCACCCGCGATGTATTCAAGAAACCCCTCCTGAACGGCGGGCAAATACATCGCCATGTCGGATTTTCCAATCATGCGATCTTTCCTGTTACGTCAGTTGGAACAAGGTTTCGTCCCGCTGCTCTGTGTCGGCAGTCAGGGTGGGGATGGCGATCTCAAACGACCCAAGGGTGGTCTTGTATTCGAATACAACGGCATGATCCGACACCATCAACGTTATGGTGCCAACGGAATTCACATTCGCAAGGTTGTTCAATATCGGCACAAAGTCCTTGCTCAAAACGCGCACAGGGAAAATTTGACGCGTGATCGTCGCCTTGGTTGCGAAAGGGAAGGGCGCTTCGCCGTTCGCGTATCCTATGGAAAATTCCGTTTCGGATAGCGTGAGCGTCAGCACCTTGTTCTCGGGGCGAATGATGTAGTTCGCGTTACCGAGTTTTTCGAACCAACGATCCACCCATGTTGCCCTAACCTGATTGAACCACTCCATCGTCAGATCAACACGGCAGGCATCGAAGAATTTTGAACGATTGAACCGCGAAATCTTGTGGGTGAAGTGTTGTGGGTCAATTTCGTAAAAATGAAACTGCTTCTCACTGTCGTCAGAGGCGTTGCGAACAATCAACTTGCGGGCGCTTTTTTCCTTTGCGCTCGATTCAAGTAGTTCGCGTTTCGGGTTGGGGTGCATCAGTGACGTGTGTGAACGTCGTATCCAATCCTCAATGGCGGGGCGTTCACGGGTAAGCATGAACAAATCAGGCGCAGCGGGGGCAATTGGATATTCAAGATGGCAGGTGGTTACAGGGGATGCCGCAATCATGCTGCCTGCGATGACAATGGTCTTGCCTTCATTGAGGACGTGAACGCGCTTACCGCTTGTCAACTTGCGCTTCTTCTCGTCTTGGGTATCCCATCCCGCAAGATCCTTGTTTGATTTTGACACCTTGTCCGCAAGTTTGTTCAATATCCATTGCGACCGCTTATGTTCAGCGGGCAATCCCATCGAGGGGTATGTTTGCGTTGCAATCGTTTCCACCAACGACCGCAAACTCAAATCAAGTGAGAAGGTTTCGTAAGGAACGATCTTGCGTGCCGCGTCGCCTATCAGGTCTTTGTCGTTACTGCTGCCAAGGATCAGCAAATCGCCTTGTGCGTTGCGTCTTGCAATGAGAACGGTCAAACCGCCGTCGTTTGTTCTTACAGGTTCTTGTTCTTTTGCTGTTGTGATGACGTGCGTTTGGGTCTGAAGTTTCGCGAGAGCGTTTTCCGCCACGACCCGATCAGAAATCTCAACAGTCTTCTTTGTCGCGGCAGGGGCGCGTGGTTTTTCGTTTTCGAAATCGGATTTTGCGTCAGATTTTGGAGGGGGTTCATCACCATCACGCCCAAACGCTGTTATCCCACCATTGTCGGCAATCATTGCCGTCAGTTTGCCGCGAGCATTGCGCGTGAAATCAGCAGGTTTTGCTTGAAACTCATGGTGAAATTTGCGGAGTACCTTGCTCCATTGCGTCATCTTTGCCCTATCCGACGCACTTGGGTGTGGCATGTCCCAAATCAATCGAATGATCGGCGTGAAGTTTATGTCGTTTGCCTTTTCATAGAACTTGATCCCACGTTCTGCAAATTGAGCATTCAGGTATTCGGGTTCAATGCTTGCCTGACGCCACCACAAGTAGACATCGGAGAGCAGGGTCCACAATTCGTCCCGTGCTTGTCGAAACTTCTTGTCTTGCAGACCCGCCCTCGATTGAAGGTCACCTAACTGTTCGCTTGTAGCGTTTGCCAATTTGTCCTTGGTCACGCATCACCTCAGATTTCTTTTGAAATGTCAGCGTATCCAAGGCGATGCAAATAGTCACCTTGTGACTGTGGGTTTTGTTGTCGCTGTCGCTGCTTTCTTGCGCTGTTCATCTGCTTCTGCTCGTTTCGCTTGTGCTTCGACATCGGCGAGTTCTGCTCGCTTCGTTGCTGCTTTGGTCTGTAGGAACTGTTTGAATGTGATCATGGTAGTCTCCTTCGTTGTGGTTCGAAGGTATTTATGGGGTTCGCGCACGACCAACGATGTGGGATGAAAATTAAAACTTTTAATTTTGGTTTCCTTCATCGACACGCAAACACGGGTCTGCCACCCATGATGAAATATGAATTATCTCATCTGACTGCGTAACCGCTTGAGATGTAAGTAATTGTTATCAGATGAAAATATCGGTTGCAGCAAACACATGATAGAACTTAATGTGAACGCGAAATCATCATGGATTGCACCATGTCCCTCGGCAAACAAGCGAAGACCTTATCGAAAGCACAAATCGACACGCTGCTGCTGCATCTGTCGAATGGTCGCAACGCTACCCGCAATCGCGTCATCGCATTGCTGTCAGTTCGTGCGGGTCTTCGGGCAAAAGAGATCGCGCATGTGACATGGGGGATGGTGCTGAATTCTGATGGGACATTGAGCGACGAGATTGCTCTGCAAGATTGCGCGTCAAAGGGTGCATCGGGTCGCATCGTTCCCATGTCGAAGGACTTGAAGGTTGCGATGGGACTTTGGCGAAATGAATGCGGGGTGGTGGATCACAAAAGTCGCATCGTCACAACGGAACGCGCAAAGCAGACATCAGCGCAAGCAGTCGTGAACATGTTCGCGGAATGGTTTGCGGTCTTGGGGTTCACGGGTTGTTCGTCGCATTCGGGTCGGCGAACTTTTATCACCAACGCAGCGCGAAAGATTTCGAGTGTCGGGGGATCGTTGCGGGATGTGCAGTCACTCGCGGGTCATTCGTCACTGACCACCACCCAACGCTATATCGAAGTCAACGGTGACGCGAAGCGAAGGGTGGTGGAGATGTGACGTCGTTCGCGCTGTTCGATCAGTCACCACAATTTTTGTAACCGCTGCTCAAACACTCCTGCGCCATCGCTTGTGCTTCTGAAATATCTTCTTGTGTCATTTCCGCTGCGATTGAATCACGCGTCTGCGCTGCATTTTCAAAACCATTTGCTGATGCGATGTTCAACCACATGTGCGCTATCACATTGTTCTGTATGACACCAAATCCACCTCTATACGCCATCCCAAGAATGTATTGCGCTTTTGCATAACCTTGATCTGCTGCTAAACGATACCATTTCGCTGCTTCAACATTGTTTTGGATGACGCCTTTACCACTCGTATACAGCCCCCCTAAATTGAATTGCGCGTCTGCATAACCTTGATCTGCTGCTAAACGATACCATTTGACTGCTTCAACATCGTTTTGAATGACGCCTTTACCTTCATGATACATTAAACCAATAATGTATTGTGCGTCCACAATACCTTGATCTGCCGCTAAGCGTAGCCATTTGCCTGCTTCAACATAGTTTTGAATGACACCTTCTCCTTTAAGATACATCATACCAATATTATATTGGGTGTCAGCATTACCGCTCTCTGCCAATGGTAATAATTCGCTCCATGCAGTTTCAAAATCGCCCGCAATAATTGCTGCCACACCCTTGTCATAATCCTGTGTGTTTGCGCTTGATACGCTCATCGCCAAAAGTGCTGAAAACGCTAAATATCTGAAAATCTTCACTTTTGCCGCTCCCATCATGTGTTCATTCAATGCTATGCTGAAACTGCCGAGTCGTCAAATTAATGTGTTTGTTCCGCTGACCCCCGATTCCCCACCCATCGCGCACGACTACCTCTCGATAAATCTCTCCAAGTTTCAGTTGGGAAAAGCGGTGCTGTCGGTGTCGGGTTCACGACCCAAAACCGCAGTTCAGCGGAGGGTTCCCCACCCGATCCCCGCCCATTGACTTTATAAGTCTTTACAACTTTTTTCATAAACCAAAGCCGCCTCAACGGGCGGCTTATGGTCTTGTAATCATTGTGAAGATTGGTGGAGCCACGCGGGATCGAACCGCGGACCTCTTGAATGCCATTCAAGCGCTCTCCCATCTGAGCTATGACCCCATTTTCAACCGATACGATCTTGCGATCGTACAACGCTGGGCGCGTGGTTGAAGCTTAGTATTGGCAGGCGCGGGGGGGTGCAAGCACAAAGTTGCGGCCCCCCGTGCTCTTTTCTTAGACTTCTTCCTCGTCACCGGGAACTTCGGTCAGATCGTCCAGCGACACGGTATCGTCGGCGTCTTCTTCCAGCAGTTCGTCGTCCAGTTCTGCGTCATCGGCGGCGCCGGGTGTCAGCAGGTCATCGTCGGTGTCCAGATCATCCACCAGAACATCTTCGTCTTTTTCGGGCGCAACGCGGGCGATCACAGAAGCGGCCATCTTGCGGCGCGCGCTTTCGATATCGACCACTTCGCCGGTATAGGGGCTAACGATCGGGGAACGGTTCAGGTCATAAAAACGCTTGCCGGTAGTTGGGCAGATGCGCTTCGTGCCCCATTCAGCTTTGGGCATGGTAATCCTTGCTAGGCTGGTGCCAGAGAAGCGCCCGCTTGCCATAGGGCGGGGCGCAAGTCAAAGGCTTTTCTTCTCGCCTGAGGGTGGTTGTGGCTGATTGAAAATGGGCTAAGGTTTGACGTCTACCCTCGAGGTCCAATGCCCGTTCTGCCCGGTACGCCCCCGCTTGACATCACGCTGCGCCGTTCGGCCCGTGCGCGGCGTTTTTCCTTGCGTGTTTCGGCACTTGATGGCCGCGTGACCCTGTCTATTCCACAGCGGGCGCGCGAAGCTGAAGCGATGGAGTTTGCCCGCCAGCACGAGGATTGGCTGCGCGCAGCCTTGGCGCGGCAAGGCGGGGTGGCGACGATTGGCTTTGGTACAACTTTGCCGATTGAGGGGCGCGATGTGGTCTTGGCGCCGGCTGCCGGGAGGTCTGCCCAGTTCAGGGGTGATTCGTTATTACTGCCGGGGGCAGAGGCGCAAGTGGCGGTGCGCGCGGCGGCCTATCTGCGTGCCTTGGCGCGCGATCGGTTGGCCGAGGCGTCAGATCACTACGCAGGTTTGTTGGGCCGCAAGGTGACCCGCCTCACCCTGCGCGATACAAGGTCGCGTTGGGGGTCTTGCAGCCACACAGGGGCGCTCATGTATTCGTGGCGGCTTATCATGGCCCCGCCCTCGGTGCTGCGCTATGTCGCGGCGCATGAATGCGCGCATCTGGTGGAAATGAACCATTCTGCCGATTTCTGGGCTGTGGTGGCGCGGCTTTATCCCCAGTGGCAAAAAGAGCGCGCTTGGCTGCACGCCAATGGCCCGCGCCTGCACAGTTACCGCTTTGGGGTGACAGAGGCTTGACGCGGGGCTTGGGGTTTGGTTGGGTCTAAGCATGTCCATCGCCCCGCGTCCTGCAAGCCTTCGGCTGGCCGACCCCTCTGCCCCCGCGCACGAGCGGCTTTACCGTATGTTGCGCCAGCAGATCATGCACGGCGAACTGGCCCCCGGACTTTCGATGACGTTGCGGGGTTTGGCCGCGCAGTACACCATGTCAATGACCCCAGCCCGAGAGGCCGTGCGCCGCTTGGCGGCAGAGGGGGCGTTGACAATCTCATCCTCGGGCAGGATCTCGACGCCAGAATTGACGCCCGAGCGGATTGAAGAGCTGGCCGCGATCCGCGCCCTGATCGAGCCTGAGATGGCTTCACGCGCTTTGCCAAGGGTGCATTTTGCCTTGATTGACCGCTTGACCGCGATCAACGCGCTGAACCAAGAGGCGGTGCTGAACCATGACGCTGTGGCCTATGTGCGCAGCAATCTAGAGTTTCACCGCACCCTTTACCTGCGGGCGCAAACGCCTGCGATGCTGGCGATTTGCGAGACTGTCTGGCTACAACTTGGCCCCACCATGCGAGCCCTTTACGACAAACTGCGCCGCCGCGATGTGCCGCAGCACCACCGCCTTATTCTTGCCGCCCTGCGTGCGGGCGATGAACCCGGGCTGCGCTTGGCCGTGCGCACGGACGTGACCCAAGGGCTGCGGCATTTGGCAAGCTAGCACCAAAGCAAAGGCCCCCACCGCGGGGGTGAGGGCCTAAAGTGGTTGAGGCCTTACTTATTCCGCCGTCAAAAGTGGCGGCTTGGTAGCGGTTAGGCGCGGCTTGGCGTGTTCTTCGTAGCTCAGCACAATCGCTCCGTCCTTAACGCCGATATGCACCAATCCGCCCTTCGTCAGCTTGCCGAACAGCAATTCTTCGGCCAAGGGCTTTTTGATATGCTCTTGAATAACCCGCCCCAGTGGCCGCGCGCCCATCTTGTCGTCGTAGCCCTTTTCCCCCAGCCAGTCGGCTGCGGCAGGCGACAGGTCGATATGCACGCCGCGGTCCAACAGTTGGGCTTCCAGCTGCATGATGAACTTTTCCACAACCGAGCGGATGATCGACTTGCCCAAGGGCGCAAAAGCAATCACCGCATCCAGACGGTTGCGGAATTCAGGCGTGAAGGTGCGCTCAATCGCGGCGGTATCTTCGCCGGTACGCTTGTCGCGGCCAAAGCCTATCGCTTCTTTCGCGGCATCTGACGCGCCCGCGTTGGTGGTCATAATCACCACCACGTTGCGGAAATCAACCTGACGGCCATTATGATCGGTTAGCTTGCCGTGATCCATGACTTGCAACAGGATGTTGTACACATCCGGATGGGCCTTTTCGATCTCGTCCAGCAGAAGCACGCAGTGCGGGTGCTGGTCGATGCCATCTGTCAACATGCCGCCTTGATCAAACCCCACATATCCCGGTGGCGCCCCGATCAAGCGGGAAACAGCGTGCTTTTCCATATACTCCGACATGTCAAAGCGCAGCAATTCCACGCCAAGTATGGAGGCCAGTTGCTTGGCCACCTCGGTCTTACCTACACCCGTAGGGCCGGCGAAAAGATAGCTGCCGATGGGCTTTTCCGGCTCGCGCAAGCCTGCGCGGGCCAGTTTGATCGCCGAAGAAAGGGCTTCGATCGCCTTTTCCTGCCCAAACACAACGCGTTTAAGGTTCTTTTCCAGATCGCGCAGCACTTCGGCATCGTCTTTTGACACCGATTTGGCCGGAATGCGGGCGATTTTGGCCACCACAGCCTCGATCTCTTTCAACCCAATCGTCTTGCGACGCTTGGATTCGCTCAGCAGATGTTGGGCAGCCCCCGCCTCATCGATCACATCAATCGCCTTGTCGGGCAATTTGCGGTCGTGGATATAGCGGGCCGACAGTTCGACCGCCGCTTTGATCGCGTCATGGGTGTAGCGCAGATCGTGGTGCTCTTCGAAATAGGGCTTCAGCCCCATCAGGATTTTGACCGAATCCTCTACCGAAGGCTCGTTCACGTCGATCTTTTGGAACCGGCGCGCCAAGGCGCGGTCTTTTTCGAAATGCTGGCGGAATTCTTTATAGGTGGTCGATCCCATGCAACGCAGCTTGCCGCCCTGCAATGAGGGTTTCAGCAGGTTTGACGCATCCATCGCCCCGCCCGATGTGGCACCCGCGCCAATAACAGTATGGATCTCGTCGATGAACAAGATCGCATCGGGGTGGTCTTCCATTTCTTTGACAACGGCCTTCAACCGCTCTTCAAAATCGCCGCGATAGCGGGTGCCCGCCAAAAGCGCGCCCATGTCCAGCGAGTAGATCGTAGCACCTGCCAAAATCTCAGGAGTTTCGCCCTGCACGATCTTGCGCGCCAAGCCTTCGGCGATGGCGGTTTTGCCCACACCGGGGTCGCCCACCAGAAGGGGGTTGTTCTTGCGTCTGCGGCACAAAACCTGAATGGCGCGCTCCACCTCGGCCTCGCGGCCGATCAGGGGGTCAACATCGCCCTTCATAGCTTTGTCGTTCAAGTCGACGCAATATTTGGACAGAGCGGATTCCTTGGCTTCGCCCGCCTCGGCCTTGGGAGTTTCGTGGGGTTCGTCCGAGCCTGAAACAGGGCGGGCTTCGCCAAAGCTGGGGTTTTTGGCCACGCCGTGCGCGATGTAATTGACCGCGTCATAGCGGGTCATATCCTGCTCTTGCAAAAAGAAGGCGGCGTTTGATTCGCGTTCGGCAAAGATAGCGACCAAAACATTGGCCCCCGTCACCTCTGTGCGGCCTGACGATTGCACATGGATCGCGGCACGCTGAATGACTCGCTGGAAAGCTGCGGTGGGCACGGCTTCATTGCCTTCCACATCAGTCACAAGGGTTGCCAAGTCATCGTCGATGAACGTGGTTAAGGTCTTTTTCAAGATCTCAAGGTCTACCGAGCACGCCTTCATCACCCGCGCCGCATCTGGCTCGTCGATCAGGGACAAAAGAAGATGTTCCAAGGTTGCCAGTTCGTGGCGGCGGGCGTTGGCCAGCGCCAAAGCGCCATGAATGGCTTGTTCTAGGGTCGTTGAAAATGTCGGCACTTGCGTCGTGCTCCTGTCCTGCAGGTCGGCAGTGCCCGTGCGGGGATCGAACGGGCCTGCCTTGACCGTGGCCTTAATGTCTTAAGCTTCGGTTTTCTGCGGCAATCTTCAAGGGCTATTTTGAAGGAAAGTGCAGATAACTTGGTGCAGGCCCAAAAAAGTGATGAGCCAAGGTTAGAACGTGTCCTTGCGGGCCCGAAGTGCGGCGAAAGCCTCTGCGTCGGGCGCAAACTCTAGGCCCAAACATCTTTTAATGTGGGGCAGTTTGACGCGTAGAAAAGGGTTGGTGGCCAACTCTTCGGATAATAATGTGGGCACGGTGGGAACCCCCGCCGCCCGCGCTGCTGATACGCGGGCGATGCGGCCCAGTAGGGCTTGGTTTTCTGGTTCGATCGTTGCAGCAAAGCGCAGGTTTGATGCGGTGTATTCATGGCCTGAACAAATCAAGGTTTCGGCGGGCAGGGCCGCAAGCTTGGTCAAAGACGCCCACATCAGCGCGGGCGATCCTTCAAACAACCGCCCGCAACCGCCCGCCATGAGGCTGTCGGCGGTAAAGGCAAGATGGGCCGAGGGGAATGAAAACGCGATATGCCCAAGGGTGTGGCCCGACACTTCGATCACATGGCCAATTGTCTCGCCCACTGTCACCTCGTCGCCCTCGCTTAAAGCCTGAGTTAGGCTGGGCAGGCGATGCGCATCGGCTTGGGCGCCGTAGACGCTGGCGCCGGTGGCTTGAACCAAGGCTAGGGTGCCTTGCACATGGTCGCTGTGGTGATGGGTTAGAAATATCTTGTCCAATTGCCATCCGCGTCTGAACAGTTCCGCCAGAATGGGGGCCGCTTCGGGAACATCGACGACGGCTGTTTCGCCTGTCGCTTTGTCGCGGATCAGATAAGCGTAATTGTCGGTCAGGCAAGAAATCGTCACAAGCTCAAGCGCCATCTGGTTTCCTTTACTGGCCCTGATGGGCAATTGCGGCATAAGCAAGTATGTTGGGCGAATATGGCTTTGAAAGGCTTTGGCTTCAATGCATCTTGACGTTCTGGACCTGCGGAACTTTTACTATCGCACCGCGCTTGGTCGGGTGGCGCAGCGCGGCATTCGTGAGCGTGTGATCGAACTGTGGCCCCCCATGGCCGGCCAGACGGTTGCGGGATTTGGCTTTGCCGTACCTTTGCTGCGCCCCTATCTGGCCCAGGCGCGCCGTGTGGTCGCCCTGATGCCCGCCCCGCAAGGGGTGATGCCTTGGCCCATGGGCGAGGCCAATGTCAGCCTTTTGTGCGAAGACAGCGAATGGCCGCTGGCCACGGGCTTTGTCGACAGGTTGATTCTGATGCATGGCTTGGAAACCTCGGACAACGCGGCCGCTGTGCTGGAGGAATGTTTCCGCGTGCTGGGCCCGGGGGGCCGCGTTCTTTTCATCGTCCCAAACCGCTTGGGCCTTTGGGCGCGCGGCGATGGCACGCCCTTTGGCTTTGGCCGCCCCTATTCGATGGGCCAGATCGAGGCAGAGTTAAAACGCCACGGCTTCACCCCCGAACGCGCCATGACGGCTTTGTTTGCGCCGCCCTCGCTGAACCGATTCTGGCTGCGCACGGCGGGTTTTTGGGAATGGCTGGGCCGCGCCGCCCCTTGGCTTGCGGGCGGGGTCTTGATGGTGGAAGCCTCAAAGCAGGTTCATGCCCCGACGCGTGGCGGTTTGGCGGCCAAAGTGCGCCGTCCACTGCGCGCGCTAGACGGCATGCCCGTTGCTCAGCCCGTGCCCCGACTGGAATAAAGCGACGGAATTTCAAGCGATATCTGGCCCGCTTTGCGGCTGTCGCGCGCCGGTTACGTGCTTGTGCAAAATTCCCTGAACAAGAGCGCGGAAATCTGCCGGATTCTTGGTTGCGAGGTGGCGGGGCCTCTGTTATGGACGCCGCAATCTTGGACAGACGCACACAAGATGTGTGCGCCACCGATGGCTTTAAGACTGCCCCTAGGGCGGGATGAAAAGCCTTAGACAGCGGAAGGGTTGACGTGTCGGAAACAGCATCCATCTCTCTCAGCATCGCGGGGCGCTATGCCCAAGCTCTGTTTGAATTGGCCAAGGAGACCGGCGCTTTGAAAGCGCTGGAAGCCGACGCCACAGCTTTGGCAGAGGTTTTGACCGAAAGCCCAGAGCTGGCCGCCATGATCGCTTCGCCCGTGGTGGGCAAAGGCGAGCAAAGCGCTGCCATGGCAGCGGTGGCGGCCAAAATGGGCTTGGCGACGTTGACACAGAACACTTTGGCGCTGATGGCGCAAAAGCGTCGTCTGTTTGTTATTCCCCAGTTGGTGCAGGACCTAAAGGCCCGTATCGCCGTGGAAAAAGGCGAAGTGACGGCAGAGGTCACCTCTGCCAAAGCCCTGACCGCGACCCAGCGCAAGGCGCTGGTGGCCTCTTTGAAGGCCAATGTCGGCAAGGACGTGATTTTAAACGCCACCGTTGATGAAAGCCTCATCGGCGGTCTTATCGTGAAGCTCGGCTCGACCATGATCGACACCTCGGTCAAGGCCAAGCTCGCCGCACTCCAGAATGCAATGAAAGAGGTTGGGTGATGGGAATCCAGGCTGCTGAGATCTCTGCGATCCTGAAGGCGCAGATCAAGAACTTTGGCCAAGATGCCGAAGTTGCAGAAGTTGGTCGCGTGCTGTCCGTCGGTGACGGGATTGCGCGCGTGCACGGGTTGGACAATGTCCAAGCCGGTGAAATGGTGGAATTCCCCGGTGGGATCCGCGGGATGGCGCTGAACCTTGAAGTCGACAACGTCGGCGTCGTGATCTTTGGTTCTGACCAAGACATCAAAGAAGGCGACACCGTCAAGCGCACCAAGTCTATCGTGGACGTGCCCGCTGGCGACGGCCTTTTGGGCCGCGTGGTTGACGCCCTTGGCAACCCGATCGACGGCAAAGGCCCGATCGTTTTCGCTGAGCGCCGCGTGGCCGACGTCAAAGCGCCGGGCATCATCCCACGCCAGTCGGTCCATGAACCCATGGCAACCGGCCTGAAAGCCGTTGACGCCATGATCCCGATTGGTCGTGGTCAGCGCGAATTGATCATCGGTGACCGTCAGACCGGCAAAACCGCCGTGGCTTTGGACGCGATCTTGAACCAAAAAGTCTACAACGACGCCGCTGGCGACGATGAAGGCAAAAAGCTTTACTGCATCTACGTCGCCATCGGGCAAAAGCGCTCGACTGTGGCGCAATTGGTCAAGAAGTTGGAAGAAACCGGCGCGATGGCCTATACGATCATCGTGGCCGCAACCGCCTCTGACCCGGCCCCCATGCAGTTCTTGGCCCCCTTTGCCGCGACCGCCATGGGCGAGTATTTCCGCGACAATGGCCGTCATGCGCTGATGATCTATGACGATCTGTCCAAACAGGCCGTGGCGTACCGCCAGATGTCGCTCTTGCTGCGCCGCCCGCCGGGCCGTGAGGCTTACCCGGGCGACGTGTTCTACCTGCACTCGCGCCTTTTGGAACGTTCGGCCAAGTTGAACGCTGACTTTGGTTCAGGCTCGCTGACCGCATTGCCGATCATCGAAACCCAAGGTGGGGACATTTCGGCCTTTATTCCCACGAACGTGATCTCGATCACCGATGGGCAGATATTCTTGGAAGGCGAACTGTTCTACCAAGGCATCCGCCCTGCCGTGAACACTGGTCTGTCAGTGTCGCGCGTGGGCTCTTCGGCGCAAACCAACGCCATGAAGTCGGTGGCCGGCAAGGTGAAGCTGGAGCTGGCGCAGTACCGCGAAATGGCGGCCTTTGCGCAGTTTGGCTCTGACCTTGACGCCTCGACCCAGCAATTGCTGAACCGTGGCGCGCGTTTGACCGAGCTGATGAAGCAACCGCAATACGCCCCGCTGACCAATGCGGAAATCGTTTGCGTGATCTTCGCAGGGGCCAATGGCTTTCTTGACAAGATCGCCGTGCGCGATGTTGGCCGCTATGAAGCAGGTCTGCTGAAGCATCTGCGTACCAAAGGTGCAGCGCTTTTGGCAGATATCACCACCAAAGACCGCAAGGTTTCGGGGGATCTGGAAAAAGCTATTCGGGCCGAGCTGGACGCGTTCGCCAAAGACTTCGCGTAATTTGGGTCCGGGAGCAGCAAAATGCCCAGCTTAAAGGACTTAAAGAACCGGATCGGCAGCGTGAAGAACACGCGCAAGATCACCAAGGCGATGCAGATGGTGTCTGCCGCCAAACTTCGCCGCGCCCAAGACGCTGCCGAAGCCGCAAGGCCCTATGCTCAGCGGATGACAGCCGTCATGGCGGGGCTGGCAGCCTCGGTCGGTACCAGCAACAACGCCCCCCGACTTTTGGCCGGGAGCGGTTCAGACAAAGTGCATCTGATGGTTATCATGACCTCGGAACGCGGGCTTTGCGGTGGGTTCAACACAACCATCGTCCGGCTGGCCCGGGCGAAGGTGGCTGAACTGAGCGCCGCTGGCAAAACGGTCAAGATCCTGACTGTCGGCAAGAAAGGCCGCGAACAGATGCGCCGCGAATATGGCCACCTGTTTGTCGGCCATGTCGACCTGACCGAGGTGAAGCGGGTGGGTTACGTCAATGCGCGTGACATTGCCCGCGACGTCGTGGCGCGGTTTGACGCGGGCGAGTGTGATGTGGTGACGCTGTACTACAACCGCTTCCAATCGGTGATCAGCCAGATCCCCACCGCGCAGCAGGTCATTCCGGCCAAGTTTGAAGGCGCAGCCCCCGTGGCCGCTTCTTACGACTACGAACCGTCAGAAGACCAAATCCTTGCTGACCTTCTGCCCCGTGCAGTTGCGACGCAAGTGTTTACCGCGCTGCTCGAGAATGCGGCTTCTGAACAAGGCGCTCGGATGAGCGCGATGGACAATGCCACCCGCAACGCGGGCGACATGATCAACAAGATGACCATCGTGTACAACCGCTCGCGTCAGGCCGCGATCACCAAGGAACTTATCGAAATCATTTCGGGCGCCGAAGCGCTCTGAGGAACCGGAGAGACGAATATGTCACAAGGCAAAATCACGCAGGTGATCGGCGCCGTGGTCGACGTGCAGTTCGATGGCGCGCTGCCGGCGATTCTGAACGCTGTGATCACCGAGAACAACGGTAAAAAGCTGGTGATGGAAGTCGCCCAGCACTTGGGCGAGAACACCGTCCGTTGCATCGCTATGGACACGACCGAAGGCTTGGTGCGCGGCGCACCGGTCAGCGACTCGGGCGCGCCCATCTCGGTTCCGGTGGGCGATTGCACGCTGGGTCGCATCTTGAACGTCATTGGCGAGCCGGTCGACGAAAAGGGCCCGGTCGTGGCGACCGAATACCGCTCGATCCACCAAAAAGCCCCGTCTTTCGCCGATCAAGCGACCGAGTCGCTGGTTCTGGTGACGGGCATCAAGGTGATCGACCTGTTGGCTCCTTACGCCAAAGGCGGCAAGATCGGCCTGTTTGGCGGCGCTGGTGTGGGCAAGACGGTTTTGATCATGGAATTGATCAACAATATCGCAAAAGTGCACTCTGGCTATTCGGTGTTTGCCGGTGTGGGCGAGCGTACCCGTGAAGGCAACGACCTTTACCACGAGATGATCGACTCCAAGGTGATCGACCTTGACGATATGACCAAGTCGAAAGTGGCGCTGGTCTACGGCCAGATGAACGAACCGCCGGGCGCACGTCTGCGCGTAGCGTTGACCGGCCTGACCTTGGCCGAGCAGTTCCGCGACCAGTCGGGTACGGACGTTTTGTTCTTTGTGGACAATATCTTCCGCTTCACCCAAGCCGGTTCCGAAGTGTCGGCCCTTCTGGGTCGTATCCCGTCGGCCGTGGGCTACCAGCCCACACTGGCAACCGACATGGGCGCTTTGCAAGAACGCATCACCTCGACCAAGAACGGGTCCATCACCTCGGTGCAGGCCATCTACGTTCCGGCCGACGACTTGACCGACCCTGCACCCGCCACTTCTTTCGCCCACTTGGACGCGACCACCGTTCTGTCGCGCGCCATTTCGGAACTGGGGATCTATCCGGCTGTTGACCCGCTCGATTCCTCGTCGCGTCTGCTGGACCCGGCTGTGATCGGCGAAGAGCATTACAACGTCGCCCGCCAAGTGCAGGGCACGCTGCAACGCTATAAGTCGCTGCAAGACATCATCGCCATTCTGGGGATGGACGAGTTGTCCGAAGAAGACAAACTGACCGTGGCACGCGCGCGTAAGATCCAGCGCTTCCTAAGCCAGCCCTTCGACGTGGCAAAGGTCTTCACCGGTTCGGACGGCGTGCAGGTTCCGCTGGATGTCACCATTGCCTCGTTCAAAGCAGTTGTGAACGGCGAATACGACCATCTGCCGGAAGCGGCCTTCTACATGGTTGGCGGCATCGAAGACGTGAAGGCCAAGGCCCAGCGTCTCGCTGCGGCTGCGGCCTAAGGGGGCGTTATGGCAGGGACCCTGCAATTCGACCTTGTCAGCCCGGAACGCCGCCTGGCGTCGATGGCCGCTGTTGAGGTTCAGATCCCCGGTGCTGAGGGCGATTTGACCGCGATGGAGGGCCACGCGCCCGTTCTGGTCGGTCTTCGCCCCGGCATCCTGCGTGCCTCGGGCGCGCAGGGGGCTTCGGCCTTTGTTGTGACCGGTGGCTTTGCCGAAATCAGCGCGGCTGGTGTGTCGGTTCTGGCCGAAATGGCCGTGCCTTTGGCGGAAGCCACAGCTGAAATGGTTGACAAGCTTTTGGCCGAAGCGGGCAAAGTGCCGGTGGACGCTGCGGGCAAGGATGCGGCGGATAAAACACTGGCGGATTTGACAGCGTTGAAGGCGGCCATTGCGGCCAGCTGATCGCACGCTAGTTGAATTAAACAAAAGGCCCCGCTCTGCGGGGCCTTTTGTTTGGCAAAGCGCCTTTAGGGTACTGATTAGCCGCGCTGGTACATGCCTTCATAGATTGGCACCAAGGTTTCGGTTTCAAACAGCGACGAGACCGAAGTGCCGCTCCAGATGTTCAAGATCGCTTGGGCAAAGATCGGCGCTGTCGGTACTATGCGGATATTGGGCGATTTAAGCACCTCTTCTGACGGTTCGATCGAATCGGTGATCACCAGCGATTTCATCGCAGACCCCGCCACCCGCGCCACGGCCCCTTGGGACAAAACGCCGTGGGTGATATAGGCATGTACCTCTTTCGCACCATTTGCCATGAGCAGATCGGCCGCTTTGCAAAGTGTGCCCGCCGTGTCGGCAATGTCATCGACGATGATGCAAACCTTGCCCTCAACATTGCCGATCACGGTCATCTCGGCCACTTCGCCTGCCTTTTCGCGCCGCTTGTCCACGATGGCCAAGGGCGCATCGATCCGCTTGGCCAACTCGCGCGCCCGTGCCACGCCGCCCACATCGGGGGAAATCACCATGATATCGGACATTTTGTCTTTGAAATGGTGTTCAATATCCAAAGCAAAGATGGGCGAGGCGTAAAGGTTATCCACCGGAATATCGAAAAAGCCCTGAATTTGGGCGGCGTGCAGGTCCAGCGTCAGCACGCGGTCAATGCCAGCTTCGGTGATCATATTGGCCACAAGCTTGGCCGTGATGGGCGTGCGGGCCTTGGCGCGGCGGTCTTGGCGGGCATAGCCGAAATAGGGGATCACCGCCGAAATCCGATCGGCTGATGACCGGCGCAGCGCGTCGGCCATGATCAACAGTTCCATCAGATTGTCATTGGCAGGGTTCGAGGTGGGTTGGATGATATACATATCCTCGCCCCGAACGTTTTCGTAAACCTCAACGAAGATCTCTGCATCGTTGAAGCGTTCCACCCGCGCATCGACCAGATTGACCGACATGCCGCGATGCATGGACATGCGGCGGGCTATGGCTTTGGCCAATGTCATATTGGCATTACCGGCGATAAGCTTGGGTTCGGTGATAACGGGCATCGACTATCCTTGCGCTGGGCCTGCAAAGCGGGCGCGTTACGTTGACTTCGCTTATCAACCTTCTAGGGTTCTTGCAAAGGCAAGCAAGCAGGGGCGCGGCACATGATTCAGATTGACTACTTTTTTGCGACAATTTCGCCGTTCTGCTACCTTATGGGTAACAGGGTAGAGGCTATCGCCGCCAAGCACGGCGCAACTATCCGCTACATCCCGCTGGACGGCCCTGCCTTGTTCCCTCGCACCGGTGGGAAGGTTTTGGCCGAACGCCACGAAAGCCGTAAAGAGTACCGCGTGCAGGAACTGCGCCGGTGGTCAAAACGGCTGGGGATGAAGCTGGATTTGCAGCCCCCTTTCTTTCCGGTGAACCCCGCGCCCTCGTCTTATGCCGTTCTGGCCGCGATCACGGCGGGCGGCGGTGATCTGGCGGGATTGGTGCAAGCCTTCCCCCGCGCCGTCTGGGCCGAGGGGCGCAACGTGGCCGAGGATGAGGTGATCAAGGAGATCCTTGCCAAACACGGCTTTGATCCGGCGATTTCTGACCGCTACATGCTGCAAGCCGCCGATTCTTACGCAAAGAACCTTGATGAGGCCGTCCAGCGTGGTGTATTCGGCGTGCCGTTCACCATTGTGGGCGACGAGCGGTTCTGGGGCCAAGACCGGCTTGAGGATCTTGACCTGTATCTTGCCGGAAAGCTTTGAATGCCCGAAGATATGACCTTGGCGGAACTGCCGCCGCACCGCACTTGGGCGCGTGGCGGTACAAGGCCGGTGCTGGCGTTGCACTGCTCACTCGCTCACGCGGGGGCGTGGAGCGGCTTGGCCGAAGCTCTGTCAGGCGTAACCGTTACGGCTATTGACCAGATCGGTCACGGCAAGGCCTGCGATTGGGACGGCGTAAGCGATCTACATGGCGCAGCCACGGCGGCCGCAGTCCAGATGGCCGAATGGCTGGGCCAGGGACAGCCTATTGATGTGATGGGCCATTCCTTTGGTGGAACGGTCGCCCTGCGCGTGGCCCTGACGCGCCCCGATCTGGTGCGCAGCCTGACGCTTGTTGAGCCGGTGATCTTTGCAGCAGCGCGCGGTCAGCCCGTCTACACCAACTTTCGCGCCCGCCATCTGGACTTTGCCCGCCTGATTGTGTCCAAAGGCCGTGAGGCCGCCTTGCGTATGTTTCACGGCGATTGGGGCACAGGCCAAGGGCTGGAGGAGCTACCCGACCGCACCCGCACCTATATGCTCGACCGCATCCACCTGATCGAAGCGCAAAACCCCGTTTTGCTGGATGATGCGGCGGGTATGCTCGCCCCCGGCGGGTTAGAGGCCGTGGCCGTGCCCACCTTGTTGATCGACGGTGCCGCCAGTCCGCCCATCATCGACGCCGTGCACAAAGCCCTGTCGGCGCGTCTTCCGCACAGCCAAAGGCTGTCTGTGCAAGGGGCAGCCCATATGGTGCCCATCACTCATGCGCAAACTGTGGCGAAAGCCGTGCAGGGGCATCTGGACGCCTGCTGATCTACCACCCCAAACGGAGGGCCAGCCCCCCGCACCCCGCAGAAACCCTCGGAGTATTTTGGCCAAGATGAAGGGGATTAGGGGGCGAGGGCGTTGAGGACCGCGTCGACTTCATCCGCCGTGGTTGACCAACTGGCGACAAGCCGACCAGCTTCTTGGCCTTTAGGGGCGGGCATGGGGTAGTAGATGGCACCGCGGGCTGCCGCCTTGTCATTGGTGCCCATTGGCCAGATCGGAAAAAGCATATTGGCAGGCGCAGGGTGTAAAAGGCTGGTGCCCGGAATTTGCGCCAGCCCTTGGACCAGACGCGCGCCCATGGCATTGGCTTGGGCTGCCAAGCGCAGCCAAAGGCCGTCGGTCAGGTAGGCCTCCATCTGCGCAGACAGGTAGCGGTGTTTGGAGAACAGATGACCTGCGCGTTTGCGGCGCAGTTCCAGTTCCCAAGCTTTGGCGGGGTCAAAAAGCACCACCGCTTCTACCCCCAAACAGCCATTTTTGGTGCCACCCAGCGAGAGAACATCAATGCCCGCTTTCCATGTCATCTCGGCAGGGGTTGCGCCGGTCGCCACCAAAGCATTGGCAAAGCGCGCGCCGTCAAGGTGGCAAGGCAGGCCTTTGGCCTTGGCCAAGACCGTCAGGGCGGCCACTTCTGCGGGGGTGTAGACGGTGCCCGCCTCGGTCACGTTGGTCAGCGTCAGCATGCCACGCTGCACACCGTGTACGCCGCCTTCGCCGACCCGCGACAGGGCCTCTGACAGGGTGTGCGGGGTCATCTTGCCATGGGCCCCGCCCACGCCAATCATCTTCGCCCCCGCGCTGAAAAACTCGGGCGCGCCGCATTCGTCGACGGCGACATGGGCCTCGGCGTGGGCGAAAACGGCGGCCCATGGTGGGGTAAGCAGGGCGATTGACAGGGAATTGGCGGCGGTGCCGGTGGCGACCAGATATACCTCGGCCTCAGGCGCATCAAACAGGTCGCGCACCAAGGTTTTGACGTGGGACATGATCGGGTCTGCACCATAGCTGCGGGCGTAACCTGCATTGGCGCGGGTCAGGCCTGCCATAATTTCGGGGGCAGCACCCGATCCGTTGTCAGAGGCAAAGAACATCAGGGTCTCTCATCTATCACATATTCGTCCCAGACATCTTCCGGAACCTCAACTTCCGACACCGTCCAGCCACGCACGGATACGCCTTCGTCATGCGTACTTTCCGGATCGCCCGTGATCAGCGGGTGCCAGTCTGGCAGGGGCTTACCTTCAAACAACAGGCGGTATGCACAGGTGCGCGGCATCCAATAGGCGATTTTCGGCAGCGTTTTGGGCGACAGGCGGATGCATTCGGGCACATATTGGTGGCGGGTTTCGTACTTGGTACAGCGGCAGGTCTGCCCATCCAGCAGTTTGCAGGCAACTCGGGTAAATTCGACCTCGCCCGTATCTTCATATTCCAGCTTGTTCAGGCAGCATTTGCCGCAGCCATCGCAAAGGGCCTCCCACTCGTTGGGGGTCAGCTTGGCCAAGGGCAGGGTCCAGAATTTGGGGCGAAGATCTGTCATGCGGACCAGAGTGACGCGAAATGCAAGGAATGGGAAGTCAGGAAAGGATCGTGCGGGCTTGGGCGCAATCGGCGGCCATCTGGTCCATCAGGGCGGGCAGCCCGTCGAACTTAAGCTCGGGTCGCAAAAAGTCGACCAAGGCCACCGACAGATGATGGCCGTAAAGATCGCCCGAAAAATCAAACAGAAAGGTTTCCAGATTGGGCAGATTGGTGCCAAACATCGGCCGCACGCCCAAGCTTGCAGCGCCAATGTAAGCGCCCGCCTGCGGGCCTGTCAAAACCTCGACCCGCACGGCGTAAACGCCCAGCTTAGGCAGATGCAGCCCTGCGACCGACATATTCGCCGTCGGATAGCCCAACTGCCGCCCGCGCTTTTCACCGTGGATCACCTCGCCCTCGATCCGGTGCCAATGGCCCAACATGGCGGCGGCATCACGGGGGCGGCCCTCGGACAAGGCAATGCGGATCGCGGTGGATGAGATTTCAACACCCGCATGTTGCACCAGATTGGCCACGGTGACGCCAAATCCATAGGTCTGGCCAAGGCGCACAAGGTCTTGCGCCTTACCCGCACGGCCCTGCCCAAAGCAGAAATCGGCCCCCACCACGACATGGTTGACCCTCAAGCCTTGGGCCAAAACATCGCAGGCAAACGCTTCGGGCGAGAGGCTGGCAAGGGTTTTGTCGAAGGGAAGTTCATAGAGATGCCGCACACCCAGCTTGGCCAATCGGTTGGCCCGCGCTTGGGGGTTCATCAGGCGAAAGGGGGGGGCGTCGGGTTGAAAAACTTCGCGCGGGTGGGGTTCGAAGGTGACTATCCCCAAGGGGTCGGAATTGCGCGCCAGATTGATCACCGCCTGATGGCCCAGATGGACCCCATCAAAATTGCCCAAAGCCACCGAGGCGCGCACCAATGGGGCCTTTAGCCCCTGCCAGTGATGGTAAATCTGCATCATACCCCCTGCGGGGACAGGCCCCGTCAGTCGAACTTGCGGCTCGGCGCCAAAACCAGCGCGTCGCCTTTCAAGACGAGGGTATTGCCCACCATGCAGTGGGTTTCAAGGGTGACCCGACGCTTGGCATGGTCAATCGCTGTGACTTTCACAAAAGCTTCCAAGCGATCGCCCGGGCGCACCGGCGCCATGAAGCGCAGGTTTTGCGACAGATAGACCGTGCCGTGGCCAGGAAGTTGCTCGCCCACCACGGCAGAGATTAGGCTGGCCGTAAGCATGCCATGGGCGATGCGGCCGGCAAACATCGTTTCGCGGGCGTAATCCTCGTTCAAATGCACGGGGTTATGGTCGGTTGATACCTCGGCAAACAGCGCGATGTCGCGGTCAGTGATTGTCTTGGCGCGCGAGCGGACCATTCCGATTTCCATATCTTCGATGAAGATCGTGCTGGGCGCGTTGTTGTCGAGCATGATTCCCTCCGATGTTAGCGCAGAGGTTAACCGCTGCCGCATCGCAGCGCAATAAGAATGCGCGAGGTATGCACTTGGCGTAACTTTGTTACCGAAGCGCTGCGATGGAATAGGTCGCCGACATCTGCCGGGCGGTCAGGAACTTTTCCAGCAAGTCTTTATCAGGATGGGCGGCGTCTGGCCCAAACTCTGCGGCCGATATGCCACCTGTGACATATAGGGTATCCAAACCCTCGGCCATGCCTCCTTGCACATCGGTTGCGATCCCATCGCCAATGCACAAGATCTGCGGATCAGGCTGAACGCCCAAGGCCGCAAGACGGCGGCGGGCCAAGTCGTAAATCGGGGGATGCGGCTTGCCAAAATACATCGTTTTGCCCCCCATCGCCTCATACGCCGCAGCCAATGCCCCCGCGCAGTAAAGACGCTTGTCGCCGTAATCGACGATGATATCGGGGTTGGCACATAACAGCGTCAAATCCGCAGCCTTGGCTTGGCGCAAAGCCACAGCGTAGTCTGCGGGTGTCTCGGTCAAATCATCGGCAAGGCCCGTGCAGATGACGACCTGCGCTTGGTCAATACTCACCCGCGCCAAGGGCGCAGGGGTGAGATCGTCGGGAAATTCGGTGAAAAATGAGCCATCTTTGACAGCGCCTATGAAATACGCCCGCGCCCATTGCCCCGAAAACAGCGCAAACTGCGTGGCATCGCCAGAGGTCACAACCTCGTCCCACGCATCGCGGGGCACGCCCATCGCATGCAATTGCGCGACCACGCTGGGCTTTGGGCGGGGCGCGTTGGTTAAAAGCACCACCTTGCCACCACCAGCGCGGTAAGCTTGCAGGGCTGCAACGGCCTGCGGGAACGGCGTTTTGCCATTGTGCAGGCAGCCCCAAAGGTCACAAAACACCGCGTCGTACCGACGAGCAATCTGGGCAAGGGCAGGAATCAACTCTGTCATGGATTGCCTTTTGTCTGCAGGATAAAAGGGATTTTTCGCAGAAAAATCGTGGCTTTCGATTTTTTAAGCGAAAAATCAGCGTGGCGTCAAAGTTTCAGCGCCGGAATAATCTGCTTTTTGCGGCTCATCAGGCCGGGGATCACCACAGTGTCGCCGGTGACTTTAACGCCAAAAGACGCCTCCGCCATTTGGCGGACCAGTTCGTTGGGCACCAACAAAGTTGCTTCTTCTTTCAAGATGTCGATCACAAACAGCAACACCTGATCAGCCCCGTCTTCTTGGGCCACACCCACCATCGATTCCATGAGCGCGGCCTTGCGGTCCAGCACGATCTTGGGCGCTGTGGTTTCCAAAACCGACACGCGCAGGTCCTTGCCCGCGACATTGTATTCCTTGGAATCCATCCGCAGCAGCGCTGCATCGGAAAAGGCCGAGACATCGGACTTGGCCTCAAACAACTTGGTGGCCAGTTCGGGGATCAAAACACCCAGATCCGCCGCCAGCTTTTCGGCCACGGCGCGGTCATGGGCGGTGGTGGTGGGCGAGCGGAATTCCAGCGTGTCAGAAAGGATGCATGACAGCATGGCCCCTTTGATCTCGCGCGGCGCTTTGGCCAGATCATCGCCCATCAGGTCGTGCAGGATCGTGGCGGTGCAGGCGAGCGGGCGGATCGTGATGTCGATGGGTGATTTGGTCTTGATGCCGCCCACCAGCATATGGTGATCAATGATGCCCACAACCTTTGCCTCATTGATCGAAGGCGGCAGTTCAGCGGGGTTGTTGGTATCAACGATCACCACGGTGTCTTCGGCCGAGACATCGGCGATGATCTCGGGCTTGGGCAGGTTCCAATGGGTCAGAACAAAAGCCGCTTCGGTATTGGGTTCGCCCAATAGGTAAGCCTTGGCGGGCGTGCCTTTCACTTCGGACAAATACCAGGCCCAGATGATGGGAGAGCCCGTAGAATCGGTGTCGGGGGATTTGTGGCCGAAAACCTTGATGGTCATTTGGGTGCCTTTTGAAATACTCGATTTTACCCGCTTATAGGCGCTGGAGTTGGTTTTGTCACGGGGGGTGGCCGTAAAAATGCTGCGGCGCGGCGTCAGCGGCGGTATTGGCGCAGAATATGCCAAAGCACGGCGAACAGCACGATGGCAGCCCCGATCAGCGTCGGCAAAGTCGGGGTTTCGGCAAAGATCAGCCAGACCCAAAGTGGGGCCAACGATGCCTCCATCGCGCCCAAGAGTGCTGTTTCAATCGGCGGAATCTTGGACGAGCCGATGAGAAACAGCGCAAATCCCAACGACGAATTGACCAGACCAAATCCTGCCAGTAGCAGTAGTTGGTCGCCCGCAGGCACACCGGGGGCGGCGAAGGGCAGGCAAATCAGCACGCCTAGGATTGACGACGCCGTTCCCGCAGGCAGAGTCGGGATCTTGGGATGTTTGCGCGCAATCACCATCATCAAGGCCATGCTCAGCGTCATCAACAACGCCAAAAGATCGCCGCCCAAGTTGCCGTCGCCGCCCAAGCCTACCATCACCACTGCGCCGGCAAAGGCGATGCTGCACGCAATCACCGCATCGCGCGACGGGCGCTGGCGCATCATCAGCCAAGCCAAGCCGGCCGTCATAAAGGGCACGGTCGCATAGATAACCACCACATGCGCCACCGAGGTCATCCGCAGCGCCAGAATGTAACACACCATTCCAAGCCCGGAGATCAGCGCATAGGCCCATCCGGCCCCGCCCAGCCATAGCAGGGTGCGCAAGCCCTTGGCCCCGTCGCGCCAAACGATCACCGCCAGCAGGCCCGCCGTTCCAAACAGCCCACGCCAGACCAGCACGGTAAAGATGTCTTGTGAGATGGCGCGGGTGAACAATCCCGCCGTGCTCCACGCGAGGGTGGAGGTGAAGACAAGAAACAGGCCAAGTTTGTGGTCGCGGCTTAGGGCCATGTGCGGCGGCCCAGCGTTAAGGCTTGGGTAGGCTCGTGACCGTAAATTACTTCTGCCCCGGCTTTGCGGGCCAATGTCAGCAGCTTTGCTGCGGATTTGGCTGCAAGAATGGGGTCATCGGCATCTAGAAACCCTTCGGCGGGTTCGCAGGCGCGGTTGATGGCATCGGCGGTGAGCATCACGCTCTGCCCACCCAGCGTCACCAAGGCCGACAGGTGGCCAGCCGTGTGGCCGGGCGTCGGGATCAGGCGCAGACCATGGCAGATTTGTGTGGCCCGTGTGAGCGTGCGGTAGCGCGCTTGCGGCCATGGCATCGGGCGGTTTGGGCCAAAGTACAGCGGCGCTGGTTCGGCGCGTTCGGTGGCGGTGAGAATAATTTCGGCATGGGTAAACAGCGGCAGGGACCCGACATGATCAATGTGGCTGTGACTTAAAATAACATGGCTGATGTCGGTCACCGCCAAACCCAGCAGGGCCAACGCCCCCTCGGCCGTTTGGGCTGGGGTAAAGCCCTTCAGCTGGCCAAACTTGTCAAGCCCATCGGCCAAAGCCGCCGCGCAACCGTCGGTGGCATAGGCGGGGGGAAAGCCTGTGTCCAACAGAATGTGGGTTCCGGCATCGGTGGTGATTAAAAAGCCCGGGCATAAAATGCGCCGCTTGCCGGGGCCCACATCAAACAGGCCCAGATCCAAGGCGTGCAAGCGCGCAACCGTTTCTTGTCGCAGTGTCATTTGTTAAGCAGTGTCATTTGTTAAGCAGGGTCATAGGTTAAGCGCCTGAATGGTCCAGCCGTTCCGGGCCAGAAGGTTAAGAATGCCCGTCTCGCCTGACAAATGAAGGGCGACAAAAGCGGCAAGGATCGTCCCCCTTTGCGCGGTCGTTTCCAGCACCGGAACCCAAGCGGCATTGCGGCTGGAAATCATGGCATGATCGATGAACGCCATGGTGCGGTCCGCCTCGGATTTTGTCATGCCGGGAAGATCCAGCAGCGCCTTGCCCGTATAGGCCCAGAACAGGCGGCTGTCGCCCGCAAAATAGCTGTCGGCAAGGGTCTTGGCCATGTCATCTGATTGCGCCTGCATGGCCACGGTTTGGCGCAGCAAAGCCATCTGATCGGCGGGCGGGATTTGGGCAAAGATTTTCAGGACACCATCGTAAGGTTCTAGGGCTGCAATCGGCATTCCTTCCGCCTGAGCCAGGTCGATCAAAAGTTTGTCCAATCCCTCATCGGCCCCTTGGGGCAGGGGGAAAAGACACGCGGGAATTTCAAGAAACGAGGCCAAAAGCCAAGGCTGCATCTTGGCCGCCATAAAGGGGGTCATGCCGCGCGCGCGCGCGGCCTTGGCCACCTCGTCCCAGTCATCGGGCCGCAATCGTTCAGGCAAGGTGGGGCCCTTGGTCAAATACATTTTTTGTGCCAGCCAAAGAGCGGTTTTCGATGTTTGCGCGGGCGGATGATTTTTTCGACACCAAAGTTTGGGTTTTGTGTCACAAGGGCGGCTGGCCAAGGCCTATCGCGGCCCTGCGTATTCCTGCCGAGACGCAAGAATTTATTGCCCAAGGTGTTGACACAGTGGGGGGTAGCGCTTACCTCACGCGTCATTAGCACTCACCCAATATGAGTGCTAACTTGATTAACCTGGAACCTAGGGAGTGTTGCCAGATGGCTTTCAAACCTCTGCATGACCGCGTGCTGGTCAAGCGTATCGCCTCGACTGAAAAAACAACCGGTGGCCTGATTATTCCGGAAAGCGCCAAGGAAAAGCCCGCTGAGGGTGAGATCATTTCTGTGGGCGAAGGCGCTCGCAAGGATTCGGGCGAGCTGATCGCGCCCTCGGTCAAAGCGGGCGACCGTATCTTGTTTGGCAAATGGTCCGGCACCGAAGTCAAACTTGACGGCGAAGAGCTGCTGATCATGAAAGAAAGCGACATCATGGGTATCATCTCCTAAGTCGCTTTTCGCTTGGTGGGTTTCACCCACCCTACGGATGATCTTTTTGGTGGGTTTCACCCACCCTACATTCACCAATTCAAACGGGAGTTAGCACAATGGCTGCTAAAGACGTACGTTTTGACACCGATGCCCGCGACCGCATGCTGCGTGGCGTCAACATTCTGGCCGACGCTGTCAAAGTGACCTTGGGCCCCAAAGGCCGCAATGTCGTGATCGACAAGTCCTTTGGCGCCCCGCGCATCACCAAAGACGGTGTGACGGTTGCCAAGGAAATCGAACTGGCCGACAAGTTCGAAAATATGGGCGCGCAGATGGTGAAGGAAGTTGCTTCCCGCACCAATGACGAAGCCGGCGACGGCACCACCACCGCAACCGTTCTGGCCCAAGCCATCGTGCGCGAAGGCATGAAAGCGGTTGCCGCCGGTATGAACCCGATGGATCTAAAGCGCGGGATTGATCTGGCGACCTCTAAGGTTGTGGCAGCGATCAAAGCCGCCTCGCGTCCGGTCAAGGATTCGGACGAAGTCGCCCAAGTTGGCACCATTTCGGCCAACGGCGAAGCCCAGATTGGCCGCTTCATTGCAGACGCCATGCAGCGCGTTGGCAACGAAGGCGTGATCACCGTCGAAGAAAACAAAGGTCTTGAGACCGAAGTTGAAGTCGTCGAAGGCATGCAGTTCGATCGCGGCTACCTGTCGCCCTACTTCGTCACCAATGCCGACAAAATGACCGTCGAGCTGGAAGACGTGTACATCCTGTTGCACGAGAAGAAGTTGTCTTCGCTGCAGCCGATGGTTCCGTTGCTGGAAGCCGTGATCCAATCGCAGCGCCCGCTTCTGATCATCTCGGAAGATGTTGAAGGCGAGGCTTTGGCCACGCTGGTCGTCAACAAGCTGCGCGGTGGCCTGAAGATTGCCGCTGTCAAAGCCCCGGGCTTTGGCGACCGTCGCAAGGCCATGCTGCAAGACATCGCGATCCTGACCGGTGGTCAGGTGATCTCGGAAGATCTGGGCATGAAGCTGGAGTCGGTGACCATCGACATGCTGGGCCGTGCCAAGAAAATTTCGATCACCAAGGACAACACCACCGTCGTTGACGGCGCTGGTGCCAAGGCCGAGATTGAAGCCCGCGTGGGCCAGATCCGCACCCAGATCGAAGAAACCACGTCTGACTACGACAAGGAAAAACTGCAAGAGCGCGTGGCCAAACTGGCTGGCGGTGTTGCCGTGATCCGCGTGGGCGGCATGACCGAGATCGAAGTGAAAGAGCGCAAAGACCGCGTTGACGACGCTTTGAACGCAACCCGTGCGGCCGTGCAAGAAGGCATCGTGGTTGGCGGTGGTGTGGCCCTGATCCAGGCTGCCAAACTGTTGCACGACCTGAAGGGTGCAAACTCTGACCAACAAAACGGCATCGCTATCGTGCGCCGCGCGTTGGAAGCACCGCTGCGTCAGATCGCCGAAAACGCTGGTGTTGACGGTGCTGTTGTGGCTGGCAAAGTGCGCGAAAGCAACGATCCGACCTTTGGTTTCAACGCGCAGACCGAGGAATATGGTGACATGTTCGCCTTCGGTGTGATCGATCCGGCCAAAGTGGTGCGGACCGCGCTGGAAGACGCAGCGTCGATTGCCTCCCTTTTGATCACCACCGAAGCCATGATTGCTGATCGTCAAGAGCCCAAGGGCAATGGCGGCGGCGGCCAGGGCGGCGGCATGGGCGGCATGGGCGGCATGGACGGCATGATGTAATCTGCCCAAAAAGGCAGATCGGAAAGGGCGCCCCTTTGGGCGCCTTTTTTGTTGTGCAAAGTGGTTGGGGAGACGCTACCGCGCCCTGATCGTCAAAGGGGTTTCATCAGCCTGAAAAGCGTGTGACCCGTGTCTGCATCAAAGCGCGACACACCTGTGGGGGAAAAGCCCTGCTGCGCCCAAAAAGCATGGCCGCGCGGGTTGGCCTGCAGCACCCCAAGATACAGGCGCGGGCTAGGGCGCGAGAGGCTGACGATATGGGCCATAAACGCAGCCCCATGTCCTTGGCCGCGGGCAGATGGGGCAAGGATCATCAGACCAAGATAGGCATCCTCGGGCAGGGGAAAGCCAAAAGACAGCTCAGCCACGCCAGACAGTTTATCATTCAAAAACAGCCCCAAGCGCTGCGACCGCGCCGGATCGCAGTTGGGCGGGCAGGCGGTAAAGACCTCGTCCACTTGCGCGTCGTCAGGGTCGTGGCCCAGCCAAAGCTGGTAGTAATCCGCCGCCTGCGCCAGCAAGTCGGCCACGGCATCGCGGTCTTGCAGCGGATCAAGCGGGCGGATCAGTGTTTGGGGCATGGAGGCACACATAGCGAGGGTTCGGTCAAGCTGCTTGGTTTTTGCGATCGTGCAGTTTCAGTGATCATCGGATCAAGCGCTCGAGCGGGTCATAGGTCAGGCCTTGGGTCCATGCCACTTGGGCCAAACTGTCAGGCTTAAAGCGGATCTTGCGATTTTGCAGATCACTTTGGGTGAAAAACCGCCGCTCTGTCACCACCCCCGCCGGATCGCGCCAACCGGCTGCCAGAACGCCGCCCGTGAGGGTGCAGTGAAAGAAGACCTCAACCTGATGAAAGCCACTCGCCGGATCGTGAAACTCGTTGATCAAGGCGGGTGCGCCCACGCTGACCAGCAGGCCGGTTTCCTCATAAACTTCGCGCTTCAGATTGTCTGGCAAAGAGGCCCCGGCCTCGACCCCGCCACCGGGCGCGCACCACAGATCAGATCGGCGATCTGGAAAGGCATTCACCAGCAATAACGCTTCGCCCTGCAAGATCAGGGCACGGGCGGCAAGGCGAGGTGTTTTTGCTTTCATGCGCCAAGGCTAAAGCTTGGCGCATGAATGTCCAGCCCCTAGGCGGGAATGGCCCTGCCTTGCAGGCTGCGCCCTGACCAAAGCAGATACAGCGAGCCCATAAGAATAAGGGCAACACCTGCCCAGATATTGCCCTCGGGCCAATAGCCAAAGGCCAGACCGTAGATCACAATGTTGCTGATCAGCTTCAGATCGTCGAACGGCTGCACAAAGGCCGCATCGCTGGCCGCATAGGCCCACGTCAGCAGGTACTGCGCCGCCATCATGATAATGCCGCCCACCAGCAACCAAGCCAGAATTTGCAGGCTGGGCAATTCAAAGCCGGCTTGCAGCGACAGGCCCGTATTGATCGGTGTCAGCAGCACCAAAAGCCACAGCGTCACCGTGGGCGCCTGTTCGGTGCGGGTCAGCACCTTGGTCATAAGCGACGAGGCCGCCCACAAGACGGCGGCGGCGACTGGATAAACCATCGCCGTGGTCAGTCCCGTGGTCCACAAGTTGGCAACGATACTGGCCCCGCCAAGCCCCACAACCGCCGCAATCCAGCGCGGCGGGGTGACGGTTTCGCCCAAAAACACCTTGGCCCCGATCAGCACGAAAATGGGCGAGGTCATCACCAAAGCAATCACCTGCCAAATCGGCGTGCCCGAGGCGAGGCTCGTCACAAAGGCCTGCACCCCCAAGGCCGACAGGATAACGCGGATCCCATGCAAAACGGGGCGGCGCGTGCGCAGTTTGCCCAACTCCTCGCGCAGCACGAAGGGCAGCGAAAAGGCGGTGGCGATGGCATATTGCCAGAAGGTGTCAGATTGCGGTTTAAAGCCCAGTTGGGCCGTGATCACAAACGTGATGGCATTGGCTGCGGCAAAACAGATGCCCGCCAGCACCATAAAGCCTGCGCCTTTCAGAAGGTTGGTCTGATTCATGGGTGTCTCCTTATGACCACATAAATCAGGGGGATATGCGAAAAGAACCGCCCTTTCGGGCAGTTGCCATGCGCATTCTCTTTCATCCGGACTATACCGTCGGCCCCGGAGTTACACCGGATCTGCTGACCCTTCGTTGCCAAAGGCGCTCGCGGGCTATACCGCCGGTGGGGAATTGCACCCCGCCCTGAGAATACCGGGAAAAGCCCCGGCACATGTGTCATAGCGGCAGGGCGAAGTGACGGCAAGGTGCGCAGGTCTGCCCCAAGATACGGTGCAAGAGTGCGCCAATCTCTTGCTATAGCGGTGGGGAGCCGCTATCAATTCTCCAACCGCATAATAAGGCCGCAGCCCCTTGTCCATCGACCGCAAACCCTATCACCGCGCGGATGAGGACACCCGCCGTCAGGCGCTGATCACCGCCACCTTGGCGCTGGTGGCCGAGGGCGGGGCACAGGCGGCCACGGTGCGCGCGATTGCCCAAAAGGCAGGGGTGACGGCAGGTTTGATCCGGCATTACTTTGTCAGCAAAGACCACTTGATGGCCGCAGCCTACGCCCATCTGATGGACCGCATGACAGCCGACAGCGCCGCCGTCTTGCGGACCGCCCCCCACGATCCCAAGGCCCGTCTGGCGGCTTTTGTCACGGCAGCCCTTAGCCCGCCTGTGGTAGACGGCGAGGCTTTGGTTCTTTGGGCCGCCTTCTTGCAAGAAACCCGCCGCGATCCGGCTATGCGCCAGACCCATGCGCAAACCTATCTGGCTTTTCGCGACCAGTTGCAAAGCTTGATCGCCGATCTGTGCGGCCTAAGTGCTGCCCAAGATCTGCGCCACCTTGCCATCGCGTGCAACGCTGTGATTGATGGCTTGTGGATGGAGGGTTGCGCCCTGCCCGAAGCCTTCGCCCCTGCCGAGCTGGTTGACCTTGGCCTGCGCGCCGTTGGGGCAATATTGGGGGTAGATTTTTCGGCCCAATCGGCGCAGTCACCCCGATTTTCGATGACGACACATATGGAAGTTCAGGCATGAAATACGCAGCAGTTACCGAACGTCTCGCTGGTCTTGGCGGGGCAAAATGGGAAGTTCACGCCAAAGCCAAGGCGATGATGGCCTCGGGCCAAGACGTGCTTTTGTTGACCATCGGCGAGCCTGACGTGCCCCCCCCGCCTGCGCTGATCGCCACCGCCAAAGCCGCGATGGACGCGGGCCGCTATGCCTATTCCAACGGGCGCGGTGAACCCGCGCTGCTTGCGGCCCTGTCCGCCCGCTACACCGCCCGCAGGGGCCGCCCGATCTCCACCCAGCAATTCATGGCCTTCCCCGGCACCCAGACTGCGCTTTACGGGGTTCTGACGGGGCTGGTCGGCCACGGTGACGAGGTGCTGGTGGGCGATCCGATGTATGCCACCTACGAAGGCGTCATCATGGCGCCGGGGGCCAAAGTGGTGCCCGTACCGCTGCGCCCCGAACACGGATTTCGCATGCAAGCCGCCGATGTCGAGGCCCGCATTACGCCCAACAGTCGAGTGCTGATGCTCAATACCCCGCACAACCCGACGGGGGCGGTGCTGACTGCCGAAGATATCCTGGCCCTAGGCCGTGTCGCCAAAGCGCATGATCTGTGGATTGTGTGCGATGAGGTTTATGAGGAGCTGATCTTCGCTGACGGCAAATTCGCCTCTCCACTGGATGTGGCGGATCTGGCTGACCGCAGCATATCGGTCTCTTCCATTTCCAAATCCCATGCCGCACCGGGCTTTCGGTCTGGCTGGGCCGTTGGGCCGGAGGAGTTTGTCGCAGCCCTTCTGCCCGTGGCCGAGACGATGCTCTTTGGCAACCAACCCTTCATCGCCGATATGACCGCCCAAGCCGTGGCCAAACCGTCAGAGGTCGCACGCGGCATGGCCGAACGCTTTGCCCGCCGCGCAGGTCTGATCAAACAGGCTTTGCATGGCCAAAACGCCTTGCATGTGCACCAACCAGAGGCGGGGATGTTCAGCGTGGTCGACATCCGCGCCACCGGATTAACCGGTGAAATCTTCGCCCGCTGTCTGCTGGATGAAGAAAAAGTGGCCGTCATGCCGGGCGAAAGCTTTGGCCCCGCGTTGAACGGCTGGCTGCGCCTAAGCTTGACGCGATCAGACGGCGAACTCACCGAGGCCTGCCACCGCATCGCAGCCTTTGCCGCCCGCCAGCTAACAGGTGCCAAATGAGAACGGTGGGAGAGCGTCTGGTCGAAGGCCTCGCCGCGCGCGGGGTGCGCGTGGTTTTTGGCATTCCAGGGGTGCATACCGTCGAACTGTACCGTGGCCTCTCGGGCTCGCCCGTCCGCCATGTTACGGCGCGCCACGAACAGGGCTGCGCCTTTATGGCCGATGGCTATGCCCGCGTGACGGGCCTGCCGGGGGTGGCTTTTGTCATCACCGGCCCCGGCCTGACCAATGCGCTGACCGCCATGGCGCAAAGCCGCGAGGATTCGGTGCCGGTGCTGGTGATCTCGGGCGTTAACCGGCGCGACAGTCTGGGGCGTGGCTTGGGCCGATTGCACGAATTGCCCGACCAAGGGGCGCTGGTGCGCGCGCTGTGCCCCTCGCGCCAGATCACGGGGCCGCAAGATGTGGGGCCCACGCTGGACTGGGCCTTTGCCCTGCTGACCACAGGCCGCCCGGGGCCTGTGCATATCGAAGTGCCCACCGATGTCATGCCCTTGGCCTGCGACGCCCTGCACGCACCGGCAGCCCCGCAGGCCAAGGCCCTGCCACAGGCGCAAGCCTTGGCGCAAGCCGCAGCTTTGCTCAACGCCGCAAAGCGCCCCGTGATCTTGGCAGGCGGCGGCGTGCGGGGCCAAGAGGCCCATCTGACAGCCCTTGCCCTGCGGCTGAACGCGCCTGTCATCCAAACCACCAACGCGCGCGGCATGATGCATGGCCACCCTTTGTGCATTCCCGCTTCGCCCAGCCTTCTTCCCGTGCGCGCCCTGATCGCCGCGGCTGACCAGATCCTCGCGATTGGAACCGAGATTGGCCAGACCGATTATGACATGTATGCCGACGAGGGCCTGCCGTCCTTGGCTGGCATGATCCGCATCGACATTGATGCCGACCAACTGGCCCGCCACCCTGCAGCCCTGACCCTGCAAGGCGATGCAGGCGCCACGATGGGGGCCCTTTTGCCGCATCTGGGCCAAAAGCCCAACCACAGCGCGCAAGAAGCCCATGACACCCGCACCGCCGCCCGCGCGGCCTTGGCCGATCTGTCCGCCACCATGCCTGCCCAGCTTGAGATGGTCGAGGCGATCCGCGCCGCCCTGCCACAGGCGCTGATCGTGGGTGACAGCACTCAACCCGTTTATGCCGGCAACCTTTACTACGACCACGACCGCGCAGGGGGCTGGTTCAACGCCGCCACCGGCTTTGGCGCGCTGGGCTTTGGGCCGGGGGCTGCCGTGGGCGCAGCCATCGCCTCCCCCGGCACGCCGGTGGTCTGTTTGATCGGGGATGGCGGCCTGCAATTTTCGCCGGGTGAACTGCGCACGGCGGTGGATGAAAATCTGCCCATCACCTTCTTGGTCTGGAACAACGCGGCTTTTCGCGAAATCGCCGATGCGATGCGTGGGGCCAATACCGAGACCATCGGCTGCCACCCCTCGCCGCTCAAAATGCAGCACTTCGCTGCCGCCTGCGATCTACCTTTTATCTCGATCCCGCAAGACCCTGAAGAATTGTATCAGGCGCTGTCAATGCCCTGCAAAGGCCCGCGCCTGATCGAAGTGCGTGTCACTTTGTGATTTCATATGTGTGAAAATATCCCCGCCGGAGGCCCGATTTTTTCTGTGAAAAATCGGCCTAAATCTCTGTGAGGGGTCACGGTTAAGGCCGCTGAGAGGATGGAAGAAAGTCTATCTGATTTTTCGCAGAAAAATCGTCTTAAGCAAGCTTTGCCAGCCGCGCCTCCAGCACTTCGAACGGCAATCCGGGCTGGTCCTTGGCGCAGCGGATGACGAGCGATGTCTTCACATTGGCCACATTTTCTGCCTTCAACAACTGCTCGGTCAGAAAGTTCTGAAAAGTCGACAGATCAGGTGCGACACATTTCAAGATAAAATCGATCTCACCATTTAACATATGACACTCGCGCACCAAGGGCCAAGCCCGGCAGCGGCCTTCAAAGGTCGACAGGTCAGCCTCGGCTTGGCTGTTCAGCCGCACCATGGCAAAAACCTGCACCTCAAATCCCATTTCGCGCGCGTCGATATCGGCGTGGTAGCCCTTGATATAGCCCGATTCTTCCAAGGTCCGCACGCGACGCAAGCAGGGCGGGGCCGAAATACCGACACGGCTGGCCAGTTCTACATTGGTCATCCGCCCATCGGCCTGCAGCTCTGCCAGAATCTTGCGATCAATCGGGTCAAGCTTGGAAACCGGCATGGGACGCTCCTCTTTTGCGCAATCTGTACGCTCACGGGGGGCTTTGCGCAATAATATTTCACCATTGCGCAAGAAAAAGTCGCACATCGTCGACCCTTTTCTATCCCCGTGCCTGCGCTTATATCTCCATTGCATCCAGAAAGGGCGGTTTTGTCATGGGCGAAGAGCGGCACAGCAAGGTTTTGATCATCGGCTCTGGCCCGGCAGGGTATACGGCGGCGGTTTATGCCGCGCGCGCCATGCTTAACCCGATTTTGGTGCAGGGCCTGACCCCGGGCGGCCAGTTGACCATTACGACCGAGGTTGAAAATTGGCCCGGTGACAGCCATGTGCAGGGCCCCGATCTGATGGTGCGCATGGAAGATCACGCCCGCGCTATGGGGGCCGAGGTGATCTCGGACTATATCACCCACCTTGACCTGCAAAACCGCCCCTTCACTGCACTGTCTGACAGTGGCGTCAAATACACCGCCGATGCCGTCATCTTGGCGACCGGCGCACAGGCCA
>CANIKY010000016.1 GCA_947468085.1 Paracoccaceae bacterium
AGCGGGCGCACCTCGGCAAAACGCGCTTCGATCATGCGCGCAATCTCGTCGCGGCCTGTTTCATGCACGGTAATCTTGATGCGGGCTTTGTACTTATTATCGCGCCGTCCCAACGTGTTATAGACTGACAGGACCGATTCCACGTAAGGAAGCAGGTCTTCGATGGGCAAGAAATTCCGCACCAGATGGCCGATCATCGGCGTGCGGCCCAAACCACCGCCCACAAACACCTCAAACCCCGCATTACCGCCCACATTGCGCGTCATCCGCAAGCCGATGTCATGCGCTGCGGTGACAGCGCGGTCATGGGGCGAACCTGTGATGGCGATTTTGAACTTGCGCGGCAGAAACTGGAATTCGGGATGGTCGGTGGACCATTGGCGCAACAGTTCGGCATAGGGGCGGGGGTCTTCGATCTCGTCCGCCGCAGCGCCCGCAAAATGATCCGCCGTGACATTGCGCACGCAATTGCCGGAAGTTTGGATGGCATGCATCCCCACATCGGCCAAGGCCTGCAAAATCGCTGGCACATCGGGCAGTTTGGGCCAGTTGAACTGGATGTTCTGGCGCGTGGTAAAGTGGCCATAGCCCTTATCCCAGGTGTCGGCGATAAAGGCCAATTGCCGCATCTGGTGGGGGTTGATCGTGCCGTAAGGAATGGCCACGCGCAGCATATAGGCGTGCAGTTGCAGATATAGCCCGTTCATCAGGCGCAGGGGTCGAAACTCGTCCTCGGTCAAAGACCCGTCCAGACGGCGTTCGACCTGATCGGTGAACTGCGCGACGCGCGAACGCACAAAAGCCTCGTCGAAATCGGAATAATCATACATGGGTCAGGTCCACTTGCTTGCCATGGGCATAGTTTGACGGGCCGCGTGTGCGAAAGGCCTCGCGGAAATGCACGGGTTCGGGGCCGTTCGGGCCAGCTTTGGCATCGGCCAAGTAAGCGCCGACCACCACCAGCTTTTGGCGTGCCGCGTGCAAAAGGCGCAACTGGGCATGGGCCTCGTCTTCGATCAACTCGGCCTCGTGGTGATGCAGGGTCCACTGGTCGTCAACAGTCAGATAGACCACATCGCCTTCCCGCAGTCGGTTGGCGGTGACGACTTTGGGGATGTAGGGGCGGCTCATGCTTGGGCTTCTTTCAATTGGGACAGGGCAGGGGCGGCATGGCGCGGGGCCAGCCCAAAAAGAATAACGGCAGGGCCGTGAAGCAAGCGGGCGGACTCTGCAAGCGTGGCAAGGGTTGCCGCCACCACCCGCTGATCAGGGCGTGAAACGTTTTCCACCAACGTCGCGGGCGTGTCTGGGGCCGCGCCGTGCATCATAAGGCGGCCTTGCACAAAGCGCGCAGATTTCTTGCCCATATAGATAGCCGTTACTTCACCCGCCTGCGCCATGCCGCGCCAATCTTGATCGGCAAAACCGGCCATATCGTGACCAGTGACAATCCGCAGACTGGCATTGCGCCCGCGCCGTGTAAGGCTTTGGCCAATGCTGGCTGCGGCGACACTGGCAGTCGTAAGACCGGGAAGGATATCAAACGCCAAGCCTGCCGCTTCCAGCGCATCAATCTCTTCATCCAACCGGCCAAAAATCCCGCAATCGCCCCCCTTCAAGCGCACCACCCGCGCGCCACTTTGGGCCTGCGCCACCAAGACGGCATTGATTTCCGCTTGCGCAGTTGAAGGGCCAAAGCCTTCTTTTCCCACATCGATCCGGCGCGCATCGGGCGCGATCAGCGCCAGAACCTCGCTCCCAACCAGGCGGTCATAGATCACCACATCCGCCCCTTGCAATGCGCGGTAGACACCCAACGTCAGATGCTGCGCAGACCCGGGGCCTGCGCCAGCAAAGGTGACGGGCAAAAGGATAGACTGTGTCATGGCCAACTCTCGTTTCTTGATCCGTTTATAGAATAATTTCCCTGTTGACCGCCATGACCCTTTGCCAATAAGAACAATGGTTCTAGGATACAAAGTTCGCGGAACTATGTTCTATAAAAACAGGAATTGGTGGAATGGCAGCCCAAGTCGACGAGTTAGACCGGAAAATCCTTGGGCAATTGCAGGTCGATGCCGAGCAATCGTTGGATGAAATCGCCCGCAAAGTGGGGTCATCCAAGACGCCGGTATGGAACCGTATCAAGCGCATGCGCGACAGCGGCATCATCACGCGGACCACAGCCATCTGCAATCCCGAAGGCCTTGGGCTGGAGGCGTGCTTTTTCGTTCTGGTGCGCACCAGCGAGCATGAAATCGGCTGGGAGAAGCGGTTTTTGGATGTCGTGCGCCGCAGGCCAGAGGTGCTGGAAGCCCATCGTTTGGCGGGAGATGTGGATTATATTCTGAAAGTCTGGGTCAAAAACGCCCGCGCTTACGACGCCTTTTATCAGGCGCTGATCTCCGAGGTGAAGATTTACAACGTCACCGCGTTGCTAAGTATGGAAGAGATCAAGATGACCACGGCTTTGCCTTTGTGAAGGGAAAGGGGGGCGGTGCAAGGGGCGGTGCGTGAATATCTGGCGCGCAGGGCCTGATACATTCATGCCTGTAAGTCCGATAACCAATATTATGTAAAATTTAGAACTATAACCCTACACCTTGCGCAGGATGTAGATGTCCATAATCCAGCCATGCGCCGCACGCGCTTCGGCGCGGGTTTGGATGATATGGTCGCGTATCTGCGCCAAAGGACCAGACAGGATGATCTGTTCAGCCATGCCCACATAGGCACCCCACCAAATGGAAAGGCCTTCTGGATCCAACATTTGGAAGGTGCAGTTCCCATCCAGCATCACCGCCACAGTCTGCGCACCCTTAGGCCAGCCGTCCGCCAGCAAGCGGCCTGTGGTGATCGTGACGGCTTGGCCGATATCGTTCAAGGGAATGGCATGGGCAGCGGTCAGCGCCTGTAGGCTGGTAATTCCCGGCACCACGGTGACGCTGACATCCATCAAAAGTGCTGCAATGCGCAATGTTGAATCATACAGCGATGGATCGCCCCAAACCAGCAATGCCACACGCCGTGCGCCAAATTGCGCCAAAGTCGTGGCCCAGACCTTGGCAATCGCTTGATGCCAATCGTGAACGCCTGCGTGATAATCGACATGCGATGCATCGCGCACCGGCAGGTCGAATTCGGTGATCTGGACAGCCGGATTGGTCACCACCTCAGCCAGGATGGCATGGCGCAGCTCGGCCAGATCAGCCTTGCCGCTTTTCTTTGGGATCATCACAAGATCGACCGAATTCAACGCCTTGACCGCCTGACGCGTCAGATGGTCAGGGTTTCCAGTGCCTATTCCGATCAGGAAAAGCTCGGTCATGATGCGGGGTCGGATCGCCACAGCGTCACCGCCAAGCCGCCCAATACTGCCCAAGTGATCATCCCTACAGCCAGACTGCGCGCTGCAAAGGCCGATGCCAGCTCTGGCGGCACCACGCCGCCAAAGCCTGTCAATTCCGGTGCGCCCCAGATATGGGGTGCCACCAAAAGTACAACGCCGGCAGCTTTTTGCCACCACCCCGCGCCATAGGCGGCAAACCACAGGCCCGCCACCGTTGCCGCCGCTGTTGCCAACCACCACACTTGACGCGCCGAGAAATCAGCCGCAGGGGTTCCGGGCAGATCGGGCTGCAAACCCAGCGCTGGCATCATCTGAAAGGCCATAAACCCCGCAAGTCCCCAAAGAATACCCTGTGCCAAGCCCAGTTTTATCCCTAACTGATCCGCCAAATTCATCCCGGCCACCAAAGCCAGCCCGTAGCCACAATAGGTCAGCACCGCGAACAACACGGTCAAAGCCTGCCTGCTTGGCCCAGACTCGGCCCCTACCCCATGCTGATGCCCCCCCTCTTCGGCGGGCGTCTTCAAACCGTGAGTATCCATGCCATGCGTGCTATGATCCATCGCAGCAGCAGGGTCTTGCAGATTGGCAAGGCCTTGAAAATGCACCAACTCTCCAGCCTCATAGCGTTCGGCCAAAAGAATATCCGGTTGCACAAACACAAATTGCAGCAGGGCGCACAGCAACCCCGCCGCAAAGCCAGCGACCAAGGCGCTGGACACCATATGTTTCATGAAAAGCCTGCCTTAGTGGCAGGGAAATCCGGTCGAATGGCGCATATCATGGGCCGCATCATGCAGGCCTTGGCTTTGCGCAAAGCCTGCCGCGAAAACCAGTGTCAGCCCAACCAAGGCCACGAACAGCGTTTGCGCTAGCACGGTCGAGCGTGCGGAAGTTTGGATCAAGTTCATCGTCTTCTCCTGTAGCCGTCACACCCGACAGCCTTTGTTTCACCCTGCAAGGCCGGTCTCCTGACTCGCGGATCATAGCCTGCCCTTCGCCTTCCCAATGGTTGCCCATCAGTGGCAGTGAAAGGCCGCTACCGCTTACAGTCGCGGGGGCGGTTAAGGCATCGGATGCCCGTTCGGGTCCATCCTTCCTTATTCCCGTTTCAGTCCTGACGCTTTGCGCTTTGGACACCTTAGCACACCTATAAGGCCCTGAAGCACCCACAGGGTCAAGGGCCGAATGCGGCACGCCAAACCCATCTGCGACATATCACCCCAGAATGTATTATCCCGGAATGCATTATCCCGGAATACGCGCCAGTGCTTTGTGCCGCAGATCGCCAAAAACCCGCGCATCGGCAAATGTCCCGTCGGGCGAAGATTGGTAGGCTTGGGCGAAAACCATCAAATCGGTCAAATCATCCGGTGTAATCTGGCCAAACAGATAGGCCGTCTTGCCCGCTGCGCGAAAGGCTATGGTCGAGGGGGTGGTGCAGCCTGACATACAGTCTGTCAGCTTAACTTTATACCCAGACGGGGCTAATCTTGCGGCAAAGTCACCCTGCCCCAACGGACAGCTTGCACAAAGCGTGATGGTATGGGTCATATCCCCTCCATCAACGGGCCGATCAAGATCAGCGCGGGGCCGTCATGGGCCTTGGCCAAAGCTGCCGCCAAAGTTGCCACCGTCGCGCGGGTCAGTCGCTGCTCGGGGGTTGAGACGCTTTCCGCCAAAAGGGCGGGCGTATCGGGCGGTAAACCTGCTGCAATCAGCTTCAATGACAGGGCTGCAAAGGTGCGTTTTCCCATGAAAATCACAGTTGTTGCCAAGGGGTCAGCCAAGGCTTGAAGGTTCAAATCATCCGGCAAACCGCCTGCGGTATCATGGCCCGTCACAAACTGCACCCGCCGCGCTGTCAAGCGCCGCGTCAACGGAATGCCCGCCGCCGCCGCCGCTGCCGAGGCCGAGGTTACCCCCGGCACGATCTCGAACCCAATCCCAGCGGCGCGGCAGGCGTCAATCTCTTCCTCCAGCCGGCCAAAAAGACCACTGTCCCCCGATTTCAGCCGCACCACTTTGGCACCTGACCTTGCATAATCCACCAACAAGCGGCTGACCTGATCCTGCTTGGGTGACACGCGCCCTGCCCTTTTGCCCACCCCCACCAAATCAGCCCCCGCCCGCGCATGGGCCAAGATCGGGCCTGCCGACAGATCATCAAACAGCACGGCATCGGCTCCCTCGATCCGCTTGATCGCGCGCAGTGTCAGCAGTTCAGGGTCTCCGGGGCCCGAAGAGACAAAAGACACAAACCCCGTCATGATGCTTCGGCAATCAGGTGAAAATACGATCCCGTCACGCGGCCCCGATGGCTGCCAGTTTCGGCCACCTCATGGCCTTCGGCATCTTGCACTTGGGCCAGTGGGGCGTCGGGTTGCGCACGGATGGTGGAATAGTGAAACTCATGCCCACGCAAGCGCGCCCCCGCACCCTGCCCCGGCATGGGTGCTAGCAGCGTCGCCAAGCGGTATCCCAGATGCATCTTGCGCTTTTCAAAACTCGTCACCAGCCCCAACAGCCCCAGCATCTGGTGCCGCGCGCCCGCTTTATCCACCAAGCCCTCACCCAGCACCATATATCCACCGCATTCGCCGTGAATGGGCCCGTCAAAGCGCTGCATTCCCGTGCGAAACCTGTCTGCCGCCGCCAAAGTGCCCGCGTGCAGTTCTGGATAGCCGCCGGGCAACCAGACCACATCGGCCTTGGGCGGGGCTTCGTTGCCAAGCGGAGAGAACGTCACCACCTCGGCCCCCGCTGCGCGCCAACCCTCCAGCAAATGGGGATAAATGAACGAAAACGCCGCATCCCGTGCCAAGGCGATGCGCTGGCCGGGGGGTGTTAGGTGCGTCATGGGGCCGAAGGCTAAAGCCCCCGCTGCCGCACGGATAGCTGCCAGATCAACATGGGCCACCATCAGATCGGCAGCGGCGTTCAAGATCGCCTCTAGCTCTGGCAGTTCTTCGGCCTGAACCAGCCCCAGATGGCGCTCTGGCAACGCCACGCTCGCCAGTTTGGGCAAGGCCCCCAGCACCGCAATCCCCGCCTGCGCCATGCCTGCGCGCAGCAACCTTTCATGGCGGGGCGAGGCCACCTTGTTCAAGATCACCCCCGCCAGCCGCAATCCGTGCCGGAATTCGCGCAAGCCCAGCGCCACGGCCCCTGCCGTCTGCGCTTGCCCGCCCGCGTCAATCACCAAGATCACCGGCCAATCCAGATGCAGCGCCAGATCGGCACTGGCCCCGCTGCCCCAAGCCCCCGGTTTGGCCACGCCGTCATGCAGCCCCATCGCCCCTTCGGCCAGAACAATATCCGCCCCCTCAGCCTTGGCCAAAAGCCCCGCAATTTGCCCGCGCCCCATGGCCCAAGAATCCAGATTGAACGACGCCCGCCCCGTCGCCGCCCGATGAAACGCCGGATCAATATAATCCGGCCCCGATTTGAAACATTGCACGGCTAAGCCCTGCCGCACAAAGGCCCGCGCCAGCCCCAAGGTCACCAGCGTCTTGCCACTGCCTGACGACGGCGCTGAAATGATCACCCCGCCCGTCATTCGGGAAACCGTGGCTCTGTGCCGCGCGGGCGGTAGCGGCGGTCGTAATCGTCGGCGTAGAGGCGGCTTTCGTCAAAGCCTTCGGCGGCCAAGGTGCGCCCCACTAGGATAAGTGCCGTGCGGTCAATCTCTGGCCCCACCGCTTGCACAATGGTCGCCAAAGTGGCGCGCACAATGCGCTGATCGGGCCAAGTCGCCCGCCATACCACCGCGACAGGGCAATCAGCCCCGTAGAACGGCCCCAGTTCCGCCACAACTTGTGCCAGCGCGTGTACCGACAGGTGAATGGCCAAAGTGGCCCCCGTGGCCGCAAAAGCCGCCAAGGTCTCCCCTTCAGGCATCGCCGTGGCGCGCCCCGAGGTGCGGGTTAAAATCACACTTTGCGCCAAGCCCGGCAAGGTCAACTCCACGCCCAAAGCCGCGGCAGAGGCCGCAAACGACGGCACCCCCGGTGTCACATCATAAGGGATCCCCAAGGCCTTAAGACGGCGCACCTGTTCCCCCATGGCCGACCAGATCGACACATCGCCCGAATGCAACCGCGCCACATCCAAGCCTTGGGCATGGGCGCCTTGAAAGGCATCGATAATCGCATCCAGCGACATCGCGGCCGTGTTCACAATCTGGCACCCCTTGGGGCAATGGGCCAAAATCCCCTCTGGCACCAAAGACCCCGCGTACAGGCATACCGAAGAGGCTGCGATCAAATCGCGCCCGCGCAGCGTTAGAAGATCCGCCGCCCCCGGACCTGCGCCGATGAAATGCACCGTCATGCTTGCCCCTTTGCCACAGCCCCGGTCAATGCTGCCCCGGTCAATGTTGCCTCGGTCAATGCTCCCTCGGCCAACGCGGCCACGGCCATCCCATCGGGCCCCTTGCGCTTGGTTTGCACCAAACGCGCGCCCGGACCTGCGCCTGCCAGCGCTGCCGCCTCTGCCACCGATCCCGTCTCGTATTCTGCCATCACCCGTGCCGATCCTTCCACGCCTTGCGCTCGAAGATCACAGCGCGCTATGCCCAGAATTCCAACACCCAAATCCTGCGCCACCCGCATCAACCCCGGTTCGCGCACTTTGTCCTCGGCTGTGGCCAAGGCATCCCCTAGACCCACCAACGCAATCGCCGCCCGCAGGCTTTCGGCGGAAACGCCGCGACGAAAGCCCAATCCTGTCACTTTCATCGTGTCACACTCCACTGCACCACGGGACGCGCGGCTTGCCAGCCCTGCTTGCCGCCCAAGGGGGCCGCTTGGGCAACATCATAGCGCCACAGATCGCCGCCGTGCTGAGCATGGCTGGCATATAATAGCGCCTCGCTTTCCAAAGTCACCGCGTTCATCACAAGCCGCGCGCCTTTGGGCAAACGCCCCCAAAGGGCCGCGACCAACCCCGCATCCGCCCCGCCGCCGACAAAAACCACATCCGGATCGGGCAACTTTGCCAGAACGTCTTGCAATTTACCCAAGTGCAGATGCCAACGGTGCCCCAGCCCAAAGCTATCCGCATTGCCCCGCGCCCGCTCTGCGCGCACCAGATCAACCTCAACCGCATGGGCCACGCTGCCGGGGGCAGCCAACAAAAACTCGATCGACACCGACCCAGAGCCTGCCCCCAAATCCCACATCACTTCGCCACCGCGCGGTGCAAGGGTGGATAGCGTCAGCGCGCGAATGGGCCGCTTGGTGATTTGCCCGTCATGGGCGAAAAGATCATCGGGCAGACCCGAAGCGCGCGCCATCCCCTGCCCCACACAATCCACCGCCACGGCAACGGGCGCGGCAAAGGACAAGCCCACGACATCCTGCGCCGTGATCTGGGTGATACGCTCATCCGCACCGCCCAAAGCTTCCAGTACAAACACCCCAGATTCGCCAAATCCCTGCGCAGTCAGATAAGCGCAAACCTCCCCCACCGCTGACCCATCGCGCAGCAAGCAAACAACCTTTTGCCCCCACGCGAGAACGGGGCGTAAGCGCGCGAAGGGGGCGGCGTGCAGTCCAAGGCACACAGTGTCCTCTATCCGCCAACCCAAGCGGTTGGCCGCCAGCGCAAAGGTGGATGGGGCCGGATAACTCACCCACTCCCCCGCCGCCAATCGCCCCACCAGCGACCCGCCCGCCCCATGCCAGAACGGATCGCCCGAGGCCAGCACCACCACCCGCCGCCCGCGTTCGGCCAAGACGGGGTCCACCGAAAACGGCACAAGCCATTCCCGCCCCGAAACCCCCGCCAAAGCCAGATGCCGTGGCGCACCAAAGACGATTTCCGCCTGTTCCAGCGCCTGACGGCTTGCCAAAGACAGGCCCGCCAGTCCATCCTCGTTCAACCCGATGATCGTGACCCAAGGCTTATCCATGACCCGCGTCCTTTTGCTTGGCGGCACAACCGAGGCGTCGAGTTTGGCGAAAGCCTTGGCAGATCAAGGGATTGACGCGATCTTTTCCTACGCAGGCCGCACCGAGGCGCCCCTCCGTCAACCCCTGCCGCAACGCATCGGCGGCTTTGGCGGGGTGGTGGGGCTGGTGGATTACCTGCGCGAGAATGCCATTACCCACCTGATCGACGCAACCCACCCCTTCGCAGCCCAAATGAGCCACCACGCGGTGCAGGCCGCAGTCCTGACCAAAACCCCGCTTATAGCCTTTGAACGCGCCCCGTGGCAGCCCGTGCAAGGCGACCTTTGGCACCATGTGCCCGATATGGCCGGCGCTGTCGCAGCCCTGCCCGACGCCCCCGCACGGGTGTTTTTGGCCATCGGGCGGCAACACTTGGAAGATTTCGCCGCAAAGCCCCAGCATCATTACCTTTTGCGGCTGGTCGATCATCCCGCCGCGCTGCCCTTGCCGCAAACCACGGCCCTTATCGCGCGCGGCCCTTTTACGCTGCAAGGCGACCTTGACCTGCTGCAATCCCACCGCATCACCCATATCGTCGCCAAAAACGCTGGCGGCACCGGAGCGCGCGCCAAGCTTGACGCTGCTCGCGCCCTGTCCTTGCCCGTCATCTTGATCAACCGCCCCTTTGTGCCCGACAGGCCAAAGGTCGATAGCGTGCCGCAGGTTCTGGCGTGGCTTCATCGCGCAAACCTTGGCGTGTAAACAAATTTCCCCACAGAGCGTGTGGCGGAATTGCCCAAGATCACCACGGTGCGCATATCTGCCATCTCGGGCACGGCTTGGCCCAAAGGTACAGTCAAAAGAGACTGATCGGGCGTCGATACGGCGCGGGCAAACGAAATCAGCCTGTTTTCCTCGCAACTTGCCCGCAAAACCTCTAGCGCTTTGGCAAATCCTTCGGGCCTGCTGGCCGAGCGCGGGTTGTAAAAGGCCATGGCCAAATCCCCCTCGGCGGCAAGGCGCAAGCGGCGTTCGATCAAATCCCATGGCTTAAGGTTGTCTGACAGGTTGATGCAGCAAAAATCATGGCCCAAGGGCGCCCCCAAAGCCGCCGCTGCCGCCAGCATCGCGGTGATGCCGGGCAAAACGCGGATGTTGAGGGCCTGTGCTGCGGGCCAATCTTCCAAGGCCTCAAACACAGCCGAGGCCATGGCAAAAACCCCTGGATCGCCCGAAGATACCACTACAACCCTTTGACCTTGCAAAGCCATTTGCAATGCATGGCGGGCACGGTCAAGTTCCACCCGATTGTCGGACGGGTGCAGCGTCAGCCCCGCCCTTGCCGCAACACGGGCCACATAGGGAAGATAGCCCACCACATCCGTCGCATCCGCAAGGGCTGCGCGCACTTCGGGGGTCACCATATCTTCGGCCCCAGGGCCAAGGCCAACGATGTCCAAACTGCCCGTCATTCCGCCACCTCGGGCCTGCGGCCTTGGCCGTGCACCAGTACAATGGCGAAATAGGGGCATTGGTCGGCATCGGCCTGATCCAAACGCTGGATGCGCTGGTTGGGCATGGTGCCTGCCTCGACAAGCCAAGCGGCATCAAGCCGCCCTGCGGCCTGCAAGGCGCGGCGGATTTTGGGCAAGTTACGTCCGGTTTTCATCACCACCAGCGCATCGGCTTGGGTCATATGCGCCACCAGATCGCCTTCGGGCAGCGTGCCCATCAGCACCGTCATGACATCATCGCCCCAAGTGATGGGCTGGCCTGTGGCTGTCCAACAGCCTGACATGCCGGTGATGCCCGGGATCACTTCTATCTCAGCAACGCCGGATAAACGGCTGTAAAGATGCATGAAAGAGCCATAAAAGAACGGATCCCCCTCGCATAGCACAACCACATCGCCACTTTGCGCCAATTCCTGCAACCGCGCCGCCCAATCATCGTAAAACCGCGCGAGGGCGTCGATATACTCTGGCCCATCAAAGGGCAGTTCGGTGGTGACAGGATATTCCATCGCATGTTCCACCGCATCGGCGCGCAAAAGCCCCGTCACGATGCGCCGCGCTTGGCCTGCCCGCCCAGCCTTGCGAAAATAGGCAACTTGGCCAGCCGAGGTGACAGCGCGGTGCGCCCGCAAGCTCATCAAATCGGGGTCGCCGGGGCCTAGGCCAGTGCAGATGATCTTGCCCATGCTATTCCTTCCGGCTGGCCAGCGCATTGACTGCCGCCACCGTGATGGCCGACCCGCCCAAGCGCCCCTCGACCACGACCGATGGCACGGGTGGGTTTTCGATCAGCGCTGCTTTGGATTCCGCCGCCCCCACAAACCCCACAGGGCAGCCGATGATCGCCGCAGGGCGCGGGCAAGCGGGGTCTTCCAGCATGTTAAGCAGGTGAAACAACGCCGTAGGTGCATTTCCTATCGCCACAACCGCCCCCGCAAGATGCGGCCGCCACAGTTCAAGGGCTGCCGCACTGCGCGTGTTGCCCATAGCCTTGGCCATATCCGGCACGCGCGGATCGTTCAGGGTGCAGATGACCTCGTTCTTGGCAGGTAGTCTGGTGCGGGTGATGCCTTCTGACACCATCCGTGCGTCGCACAAAATCGGAGCACCCGCTTCCAGTGCTGCGCGCGCCGCAATCGCCATGCCCGCAGAGAAGCGAACGAACTTCTCCAACCCCACCATCCCCGCCGCATGGATCATGCGCACCACCACCACCTCTTCCTCGGGTGAAAAGCAGCACAGATCGGCTTCGGCGCGTATCATGGCAAAGCTTTTCAGATAGATCGCAGCGCCGTTTGTTTCATAAAGATGGGGCATTTAAAAAGCCTTGCCTAAGATTTCAAAGGTGATGTCTTGCGGCGCCAAAACCGGCCCCAGCCCGCCAGCCCGCGCTTTGGGCAAAATGGCAAAGCCTTGGCGCGTGGCAGACAGGGTCAGATCCGCCGGGCTTGGATGAGCGCAGCCCTTCGCGCAGCCCGACACATGCAGCCGTTTGCCCTGTGGGACAAAGGGCGCAAGCCTGCGGGCCAAGGCGCGGGTGTCTTGCAAGGCTTGCGGGCATCCGGGTGCGCCCGTACAGGCCACCACGCGCAGGCGCGAGTCATCGGGGTGGGTGATCACGGCCGGAAGGGTTGGCAAAGCGCCCCCCACCAGCAGCACCATCCGCCAAGGGGTGATGCGCATCGATGGCGCAAGGCTTGCCAGTTCCGCCAGAACCTCTGCTCGCAGACTGCCAAACTCAAACCCCACCAAAGCGCCCAAAGGTGTCATTCCTGCACCTGCGGCGGGGGCCAAGGCGGCGGGGACCATGCTGGTGTCAAAGGGCATTTCGTCTTTGGGATGCCCCGCCATCCGCCCCCTGCCCTGCGTTACCCCGCCAGAGGAGACAAACCACTGCGCCATCCGCAGCGCTTGCGGCACCGCGTCTTGCAGCGTCACCGCTTGGCCCCCCGCAGCCCCATCCGCCCGCAAGATCACCCCACCCGCAGCCCCGCGTTCAAAGCGGATGTCGCAAGACGTTTCGGCCAAAACCCGCTCCGGCCCAAGGTCGATCCCGTAGCCGAATTTGCTGGGAAGATCGGGGCCATGGCGCAGAGCTTGCGCTAGTTCAGCCGCCAAAGTCGCCGTCTCGTCCCCCTGCCAGAACGGAGAGATCACCACATTGCGCTGACTTTCTGCCTGCGCATCAGTGTCAATCAGCCCCAGTTTGTCCAACGCCACAATCAGGGGCGCGTGACTTTGCTCTGTCACCCCGCGCAGTTGTACATTGGCCCGTGCGGTCAGGTCGATCACCCCGTTGCCATAGGCCAGCGCCGCCTCGCCCAAGCCCAAGGCCTGTGCGGCAGTCAGTTCCGCCAGCCATGGCCTGATGCGCACCACCCAGCCGTCGCCCGATTCCATCGGGCGCAGGGCACCCGGGCACCAGCCTTTGATGGCAAACTCAGCCAAGAGCCACCTGCAACTCTGCCGCAATCGAATTGCGCCGTGTCACCCATAGGCCCGCATCGCGCAGGCGCAGGAAGGTGTCTTGCATCGCAGCCAAAGCGGCGGGGTTTTCGCGGGCCAGAAAAGCGCGCAGATCGTCGCGGCCAAGGGTTGCGTCGTGGTACAAATCAAACAGATGGGCGGGGACCACTTGGGCCAGATGGGCAAAAGCCGCCATATGGTCAAGGGTGGCGGCAATCTCGGCGGCACCGCGATACCCGTGGCGCATCATGCCATCGGCCCAAAGCGGGTTTGCAGCCCGCGCGCGCACCACGCGGGCAATCTCCTCTGGCAGGGTGCGGGCCGTTGGCGCATCGGGGCGGGTGGCGTCCAGATGGTAAAGGGCAGGTTTGGCCGCCCCCAAACGCGCCATTGCGGCGGCAAAGCCAGCCTCATGCGACGCATAATCTTGCGCCACCAGCACATCGGTTTCCACCAGATCCTGCGCATGGATGAAACTATCAGCCCCGCGCAACCGCGTCTCTAGCGCTGCGCGGTCGGGGCGGCTTTCGCCGTCTTGGCCGATCGCCCAGCTTGACGCTGTCAGCCAAGCCTCGCCCGCAGCGGCGCGGGCCTCGGATGAGAAATCTTCGCTGTCGATCCCTAGGCCGTAGCGGCCGGGTTCGGGGGCAAAGACACGGGCGATGCGGGCGGCGTAGGGGTTATCTTCCAAAGCCTCGCCCCGCGCGGCCAAGGCGGCAGCACCGGTTTCAAACATCTGCGCCAGCCCCGGAAAGATGTCGCGAAACAGGCCCGACACCCGCAGCGTCACATCAATGCGCGGACGGCCCAGCAGGGCCAGCGCAACCACCTCGACCCCCGATACGCGGGCGGCGTTTTCATCCCACACGGGGGCCAGCCCCGCCAGGTGCAGCGCCATGGCAAAGTCTTCGCCCGCCGTGCGCATCGTGGCCGATCCCCACAGATCCACCACCAGCCCCTTGGGATAATCGCCCTGATCTTGCAGATGCCGGCGGATCAGTTCCTCGGCCAGTTTGATCCCTTGGGCATGGGCCGCATGAGACGGCACCGCGCGCGGATCGACGGAATACAGGTTGCGCCCTGTTGGCAGCACGTCGCTGCGCCCGCGGTGAGGAGAGCCGGCAGGGCCTGCAGGCACGCGCTGGCCGTTCAGCGCCGCAAGCAACCCTGCCGCCTCGCCGCTGCCCTGCGGACCACGGCCATAGATGTGCAAGCCGTCGCCATACTGGCTTTCCTTGATATCGCAGACAAACCTGTCGATCCGCGTGATCGCCTCTGCCGCAGAGGCCTGCGGGGGGATCGCCAGATCATCTTCCACCCCTTGTGCTTGCGCCTCATCGCGAATGGCTTTGATCAGGCGGTCGCGGCGGGCGGGGTCGATGCCATCGGCGGTAGAGTATTCATCCAGCAACCGTTCCAGACGGGCCAAGGCCGCAGGGATGCCGGCTTCGGCCAAGGGCGGGGGCATATGGCCCAAAGTGACAGCACCGATGCGCCGCTTGGCTTGGGCAGCCTCGCCCGGGTCATTGACGATGAAGGGGTAGATCACGGGCAAGGGGCCAATCAGCGCCTCGGGCCAGCAGGTGGCAGACAGGGCCACCGATTTGCCCGGCAACCATTCCAGCGTGCCATGCGCGCCCATATGGATCAGCGCGTGCAGGCCTTGGGCGCGCAGCCACAGATAAAACGCCACATAGCCGTGGCGCGGGGTGGCTTGCAGGTCGTGATATTCGGCGTCACGTTCTAGCTGTCTGCCGCGTTCGGGTTGTAGGGCAATCAGGGCATGGCCAAGGCGCAGGCAGGGGAAATGGAAAGCGCCGTGTTGGACCAAGGGGTCATTTTCGGGTGCGCCCCAACCTGTCAAGGCGGCGCGAAGGTCGGCGGGCAAGGTGGCCAGTGCTGCAATGTAATCGGTCACAGGCCAAGCCGCGGTGGTGCTTTGCAAAGCATCGGGCGACAGCGACTGCGACGGGATGTCATAGCCCGCAGCGGCCAGATCAGCCAGCGCTGCCTCGGTGGAAGCCAGCGCATCCAGGCCCACCGCATGGGCCATCTGATGGGCGCGGCCGGGATAGGTTGATAAAATCAGCGCCAGTTTGCGGCTGGCGGACGGGGTGGCGGCAAGGTCCACCCAAGCCTTCACCCGCGCCACAACGGCGGCGATCCGGTCAGCTTCGGCCCTATGGGCAAAGCGGGAAAATTGCAGATCAGCGTCGCGCTTAAGCGGGCTTTTGAAACTGACCACCCCCGCCAAAAGCCGCCCGTCCACCTCGGGCAAGACCACGTGCATCGCCAGATCGGCAGGCGAAAGCCCCCGCGCTGACCCCGCCCAATCCTTACGCCGCGCGGTTGACAGGGCCACTTGGAACACGGGGCAGCCCATATCCAGCGGAGAGGTGCCGTCCGCCCCCTTGGCCGAAAAGGCGGTGGCGTTGACGACCGCGACAGGCGCTGCAGCCTGCAAAGCCCCCGCCACCCACTGCGCCGCAGGCCCTTTGAGCGAGGGCGCAAACAGCCCGAAAGCCGCAAGCCCCGCCCCCCGCAGGGCTGCAATCAGCGCATCAATCGGCGCTGTATCGGCAGCGGTCAGGTACGAGCGGTAAAACACCACCGCCACGCCACCCGCTTCAGGCGCATCCACCACCCCTTGGCCCGGCTCGTAAAACCCGCAATCGGGCACGCGTTTGTCACCCAGCACCGGCCCCGCATAAAGCCCCGCCGCCAGCGCCAGTTGCGCCAACGCCGCTTGTGCCGCCACTGCCCCGCCGGCATCACACAGCGCCTGCAATCGCCGCAGGGTGGATACGGGCAGGGTCGACAACTGGTCCAACCGCGCATCCTCGCGCCCGTCGGCGGGCAGGATGGCAAGCGCTATGCCCGATTTGCGCGCAAGATCGGCGAGTGAGGCAAGGCCATAGGGCCAATAGGCCTCTCCGCCAATCAAGCGCACCAGAATGGCTTTGGCCCCAAAAGCCGTGCGGTCGATATAGGTATCTACCGACACCGGATGGCGCAGGGCGATCAGGTTGCACAGGCGCAAGGTGGGCAAAGCGCCCTTTGCCCGCTGCCAGCCCGCACCAAAGGCCCCAAGGTCGCTGTCGGAAAACGACAGCACCAGCATCTCCGCTGGGTCTTGCGCAGGATCGAACGGCGCGGCCGTCTCGTCTAGCCCATGACTTTCGCGGAAGACGACGTGCATCTTAGATCCCCAGCGTTGTGCGAATGGCGGCTTCGTCAAGGTCGCCTTGTTCGGCGATCACCACCAGATGCGAGCTGCGCGCCATCGTCCCCCAAGGCCGGTCAAACTGCGCGCGCACCCGCTCGCCCACGGCTTGCACCAGCAGACGCATCGGTTTGCCTTGCACGGCGACATAGCCTTTGACGCGCAAGATCTTTTGCTCGCGCGCAAGGCGGGTGATGGCAGCGGTGAGGGCATCAACACTCGCAACTTCTGGCAGAGTCACGACGAGCGAGTTGAAATCATCATGCTCGTGCCCGTCTTCGCCGTCGTGATGCGAGGGGCGGGCAAGCAGGTCATCTTCTGCCGCCGCATTCAGGCCCAAGATCAGGCGCGGGTCGATCACCCCTTCGGACAAGGTCAAGATCGGCAGATGGGGGCGGTTTTTCTCGGCAGCTTCGGCCTGAACCAAGGCGCGGGCGGCGGCAATCCCCGCCTCGCCCGCAAGATCGGCTTTGGTCAGCAAAACAATGTCGGCACAGGCGATCTGGTCTTCAAACACCTCGCCCAAGGGCGTGTCATGTTCCCCCGCCGCAATCTGCGCGGCACTCAACTCGCCCGCGAAATGGCCTGCCGCCACCGCTTCGGCATCAGCCAGCGTGATGACACCGTCGACCGTGATCAGCGAGCGGATGCCCGGCCAGTCAAAGGCTTTGAGCAAAGGCTTGGGCAAAGCCAGCCCCGAGGTTTCGATCAAGATATGATCAGGCCGCTTGGGCAGGGCCAAAAGGGCTTCGATCGTGGGAATGAAATCTTCGGCCACGGTGCAACAGATACAACCGTTGGCCAATTCGACGATGTTTTCCACAGGGCAATTGTCATCTGCGCAGGATTTGAGGATATCACCGTCCACCCCGACCGTGCCAAATTCATTCACCAGCACCGCCAAACGCTTGCCCTGTGGGTTGGCCATCAAATGCCTAATCAGCGTGGTTTTGCCAGCACCCAGAAAGCCTGTGATGATCGTGACGGGGATTTTGGCAAGATCAGACATTTAAGCCTCCAACGGGGGGATACGGGCGATAGATTGTTTGCGAAAGATGGTCGGGCGTTCGCGCCATGGCACCAGCCCGTCATTGGTTTTGGCATAGGCCGCAGCCCCTGCCAGAATATCGGCGGCATTTTCGGCACTTAAGCGGCCATAGACATAGCCCCAAGCGCCGGGTTTTGACAGGCACAACGCAGCGCCGGTGTTGCAAGCAGACAGGCATTCGATGGCCAAGACCTGCACGCCGTCAGGTGCAGGCAGGGCTGCAAGGGCGGCATAAAGGCGCGCGCCTTCGCAGGCCTCGCCCTCGCCAACAGGCAGGCCGGCTTTGCAGGTGGTGCAGATATGCAATCTTGCGGTCATCGTCCTCCCAAGGGGAAATGCCGCGAAATGGGGGGTAACCCCCAACTCGCCACGGCACACCCCGTCCGTCAAAGTCGTGGCGCTGGCAGGTCTCCCGGCTTGCGAAGCTGGGGTTGCCCCCCGGTCAGCCCCCTTCCCGGTTGCCCAGTGGGTGTGGCTGACCTCTTCGGTCACGGTCGCGGGGGCGGCTGCATCCCAGACTTTCGCCTGTCGCATTCCCTTTTAGCCTGTCGTAAGACAAGCACCAGTGCGCCCTTACCTGTGGCAGGATGGGCCCCTAACGTCAAGGACACCCTCCGCCATGTCATCTGCGAAAACCGACACCGATATCGAAACCACCCCGAACCCCGCTGCGCGCCACAATGCCAAGATGGCCAAGAAAAAAGCCGCTCGCGATAAGATCATGGCCGGTAAGGCGGGCGATCACGGGTTGATCATTGTGCATACCGGCACGGGCAAGGGCAAATCTTCGTCCGGTTTTGGGATGATTTTGCGCTGTGTCGCGCATGAGATGCCCTGTGCGGTGGTGCAGTTCATCAAAGGCGCGTGGGATACGGGTGAGCGGCGTTTGCTAACCGAAAACTTCGCTGATCTGTGCGAGTTTCACGCCATGGGCGAAGGGTTCACATGGGAAACCCAAGACCGCGCCCGCGACATTGCCGCCGCCCAAGCCGGTTGGGCCAAGGCCAAAGAACTGATCCGCGATCCTGACATCCGCTTTGTATTGCTGGACGAAATCGTCATCGCCATGCGCTATGATTACATCGACGTGGCCGAGGTGGTGGCTTTCTTAAAAGCCGAAAAACCGCCCCTGACCCATGTGTGCCTAACCGGGCGCGGCGCGAGTGAGGCGTTGATCGAAGCCGCCGATCTTGTCACCGAAATGACGCTGGTCAAACATCCGTTCCGGTCTGGCATCAAAGCCCAACCGGGGGTGGAGTTTTGAAGCTAATCGCGTGGGATTTTGACGGCGTGCTGAACAAGGGCCATCAGGGCGGCTTTGACGATTGGCAGCGCAGCTTTGAAGCCGATCTGGGCGTTTCTGCCGCTGTCTTTACCGATTTCATCTTTGGGTCAGGCCAGTTTAACGCCGTTCTAACCGGCGCGCGTGATCTGTTAGACCTGCTCGCCGAGTATACCACCACCCATGCCGTTCCTCATGCGCCCGAAGTGGTGCTGGATTATTGGCTGAGCAAAGACGCCAACGCCGACGACGAGGTGGTGGCTTGGGTCGACGCCTGCCCCCTGCCCGGTGTGATTGCCACCAACAACGAACGCCACCGCGCGGCCTACATGTGGGAGAAGATGGGCTTTTCGCGGCGCATGCAACATATCTTCGCCTCTGGCCCTTTGGGGGTGAAAAAGCCCAACGGAGCGTTTTTTGCCGCGATTGAAGGTTGGAGCGGGCTTGATCCTGCCGAGATTTTGCTGGTCGATGATGCCGAAAAGAACATTCAAGCGGCAGCCGCGCGGGGGTGGCAGACCTTTCATTTCACCGATACCACACGCCAAGGCCTGCCCGCCGTTCTGGGGATAGTGCTGTGAAAGCCATCATGATCCAAGGTGCTGGCTCTAACGTCGGCAAGTCGCTGATTGTGGCGGGCTTATGCCGTGCGTTCAAATTGCGCGGGCTAAGCGTGGCCCCCTTCAAGCCGCAGAACATGTCAAACAACGCTGCTGTTACGGTGGACGGTGGCGAGATTGGTCGCGCTCAGGCGCTGCAGGCCTTGGCCTGCGGGTTGGAGCCGCATACCGATATGAACCCCGTGCTTTTAAAGCCCGAATCCGAGGTGGGAAGCCAAGTCATCGTGCAGGGCAAGCGCGTTGCCACAGTAAAAGCCCGCGACTATGCGCAGCTAAAGCCCAGCCTGATGGCGCCTGTGTTAGACAGTTTCCACAGGCTGGCCGCGCAGTATGATCTTGTGGTGGTGGAAGGGGCAGGCTCTCCGGCAGAGGTGAATTTGCGCGCGGGTGATATCGCCAACATGGGCTTTGCCTGCGCCGCCGATGTGCCCGTGGTGCTGGTGGGTGATATTGATCGCGGCGGGGTAATTGCGCAGATGGTGGGCACCAAAGCGGTGCTGGACGCGGCCGATGAAGCGCGGATCAAAGCCTTTATCATCAACAAGTTTCGCGGCGACCCCAGCCTGTTTGACGACGGCTACCGCATGATCGAAGCGCAAACTGGCTGGCAAGGCTTGGGCGTTTTGCCTTATTTCCCCCAAGCGTGGCGTCTGCCGGCCGAAGACGCCCTTGATATCGCGCAAAGTACCGGATCGGGTGTGAAAATCGCCTGTTTGCAGCTGTCGCGCATCGCCAATTTTGACGATCTTGACCCGCTGAAATCTGAACCGGGCGTTCAGGTCGTGATGATCGGCGCAGGCCAAGCCATTCCGGGCGATTGCGCCTTGGTCATCATCCCGGGCAGCAAATCCACGCGCGGCGATCTGGCCTATCTGCGCGCCCAAGGCTGGGACATTGACCTTGCCGCCCACCGTCGGCGCGGCGGGCGCATTTTGGGCATTTGCGGCGGCTATCAGATGCTGGGCCAAACCGTCGCAGACCCTGACGGGATCGAGGGGCCTGCGGGGATAACGCAAGGCTTGGGCCTGTTGGATGTGTCTACCACGATGACGCAAGACAAACGCCTGACGCGCACGCAGGCGGTGCATGTCGGCACAGGCCAAGCGATTGCGGCCTACGAAATCCATATCGGCCTCTCTGACGGCCCCGCCCGTGCGCGCCCCTTTGCCATTGTGCAAGGCCAGACCGAAGGCGCTGTATCGCCTGATGGCTTGGTGATGGGCAGCTATCTGCACGGCATGTTTTCCAGCGATGCGTTTCGCGCAGCCTTTCTAGCGGGCTTGGGCGTGACAAGCGGGCCACGTGACCATAATGCCGAGGTCGAGGAAACCTTGAACGCCCTTGCCGCCCATATCGAGGCGCATCTGGATGTGGCGGGTCTTTTGGCGTTAGCCTCTGGCTAAGGCCACCATACGCGCCCATTCAGCCTCGTCCCCGGGCAGGCCGAGCCTGATCCAAGTTTTCGAATAGGGAAAAATCCGGCTCCAGATATGGGCACGGGCGAGAAGGTCTTGGGCCTTAGGAGCGTCTGGCGTTTCATAAAGCCGAAAGAGCGGCGTGCCGCCTAGAGATTGCCAGCCAAGCGTGCCGCAAAGGGCATCCATCCGCGCTGCCTCGCCTGTAAGGCGGGCGGTGGTGGTCTTGGCCCAAGCGGTGTCTTGCAGGGCAAGGGTTGCCACCTCGATCGCGGGGCCGCAGACGGGCCAAGGCCCGGAAAGGTCAGACAGGCGGGCCATGTCGGCGGCTGATCCCAAGGCAAAGCCCAACCGCAACCCCGCCAAGCCGTAGAACTTGCCGAAAGAGCGCATCACCAACAGCCCCTCCTGCCCAGCATCCGCAACCAAGGATTGAGCAGGCATTGGGTCGGCAAAGCTTTCGTCCACCACCAACAGCCCGACATCACCGACCAAATCCAACAGCGCCTTGCGCGTCCAGTGCCGCCCGTCGGGGTTGTTGGGGTTCACCACAACCGCGATGTCGGCCCCGATCAGATCGTGCAGATCGCGCACCTCTTCCACCTGCCACCCACAAGCCCGCAAGGTGGCGGCGTGTTCGTTATAGGTCGGCCCCACCACGCGGGCCAAGCTCGTGGGCCGCAGATGTGGCACCAGTTGAATGGCCGCCTGTGCACCTGAGAGGGCCATCATCGGGGCCGCTGTGCCATAGGCAACGGCGGCAGCCTTAAGCAACGCGGCCATCGCCGCTTGGGTTGGCAGGGCGGCAAAGGCTGCGGGAGAAATTGCAGGCATGGGATAAGGCACGCGGTTGATGCCTGTCGACAAATCAATCCAATCGTCGCCGCCATAGGTCGCGCGGGCCTGTTCTAAATTGCCGCCATGGTCGCGGGGGGCAAGGATCATAGGGCTAATCCCGCCAAAATCGCGCTTAAGGCCAGCATCGCCAGACCAAAAAGCCGCAGGCCCTGTTGCATCTCGGCAGCCCCCGGATCGCGGCCTGTGGGGTTAACCCAGGGCTCTTGCGTCACCTCGCCGTCATACATGCGCGGGCCTGACAGCCTGATCCCCAAGGCTCCGGCCAAGGCGGCCTCTGGCCAGCCCGCATTGGGCGAGCGGTGATGACCTGCATCTACCCAAGTCACAGCCAGCGCCCTGCGCCAGTGGCGGCCTGAGGCGATGACAATCAGCAAAGCCGTCAGACGGGCGGGCACTAGGTTGACCAGATCATCCAACCGCGCCGCAGCCCAACCAAAGGCTTTGTGGCGCGGGCTAAGATGGCCAATCATCGAATCCATCGTGTTGATGGCCTTATAGGCGGCAATCCCCGGCAGGCCAAAGATCAGCCCCCAAAACACCGGCGCCACCACCCCATCCGAGGCGCTTTCCGCCAAGCTTTCCAAGCCCGCCCGTGCGACCCCGCTGGCATCCAGCGTGGCGGGATCACGCCCGACGATCATCGCCACCGCAGCCCTTGCGCCCGCCAAATCCCCATGCGCCAAGGGCCGCATCACCCGTGCAACATGGTCATAAAGCGAGCGGGTGGCCACCAAGGGCCAAGCCAACACGCCGGTCACAACCGCCCCCAATACGCCATCTGGCAACCATGAAACCAATACCGCTGTGAAACTCCATGCCAGTGTTGTGATGCCCAAACACACCAAAAGCCCCAAAGTGCGCCGCACCCAAAACGGGTGATTTTCGCGGTTCAAGTGACGATCGGCCCTGCCAATCAGCGCCCCCGCCCAAGTCACCGGATGCCCAATGCGCCGATAAAGCGTGTCAGGCCAGCCCAAAGTCCCTTCAACCGCCAGCGCCACCAGCATCGATCCTGCAAACATCAAAGCCCTCCGCAGCCAAACTGCGTGATCCGCGAAAATCCCGCGGCGCGCAAGTCTGTGCGCGCTTGGTGCGGCACAGTATGGGGCGCAAAGATTAAGCCACGCGCAGCACCGGTATGGGCAATGCAAAACCCCAAAGCCCCGTGATGGCGGGCCAAGGCTTCGGTGGGGTCATTCCTTGGGCCGCGCAATGCCAAGGTCCGGCGGGCAGAGCGGCTGGCAAGGTCAGCCATCGCCGCCAAATCAGACCCGGGCCAAGCCCTGATCAAATCGCTAATATCTGGAAAATCTTGGTCTTTGGGATCGGTGCGTTGTCCTTGCCCCCAAAAGCCGCCCAAAACCTCAAACCGCGGTAAGGGTGGCAAATCGGCCAGCGCCGCCCCATGACGTGACGCCCATAGCACACGTTCGGGCCGAACGCGCAGCAAAGGGTCCGAAGCCCCCTCAGCCGCCAAAACGGCGGCTTCCAACCCCGAATCTCTGTCTGCCCCCGCCGCCAAGGCCAAAGACAACAAGGCTGCGGTCGAAGCCCCTGCCCCACCGCCCAGCGGCATGGACAGATTTAGGGTGAACAAACCCTGCACCGGCAGGGTTAACCTGTGCAGCAACCGGCGCAGAACATCACGCGGCACGGCTTTTTGCACTTGGTAAAGGCCAAATCCCCGACTGGGCGTCATATTCGCATCAACCCAAAGCATCGGACACGGCAAAGTCACCAAAGCCACTGGTCCAGATGCCCCGATCCTGCCCTGCAACAACTCGCCAAAATGTCCGTAAACCCGCGTCATTTTGCTCCCTCACTTGCGGGCAGATGTGCCAAGGGTGACAGGCAGACACAAGGGCTGTTCATCGGATGGTTTTAAATGACGCGCAGATAGAGGCGAAACAATAAGCCTACTGCAGGCAAAACCCCTTGGGCCGGTATCAATTTTTTCAATAATTTGGTGCACCCAGCACGATTCGAACGTGCGACCTTTGCCTTCGGAGGGCAACGCTCTATCCAGCTGAGCTATGGGTGCTTCGAACTTGTCTATAGACCGCCGCGCTTATGCCTGCAATCTGAAACAGGCGGGCGTTTGGCGGTTAGGCAAACAGATCGTGGCAAAGCTCTAGGGCCGAGATCAGCACGTCAACCTCCTGCGTGGTATTATAAAGCCCAAATGAGGCGCGGCAGGTTGCTGTTACCCCCAGATGCGCCATCAGGGGCATGGCGCAATGGCTGCCCGCCCGCACCGCCACGCCGCGTTTGTCCAACACGGTGGAAATGTCATGGGCATGGGCCGCGCCGTCTAGGGTAAACGAAAAGATAGCCCCTTTTGTGGCTGAATCGCCCTGCACCGTCAGCCAGTTCAAGCCTGCCAGCTTGGCGCGGGCGTAATCGCGCAAAGACCGTTCGTGCGCGGCGATATTGGCCATGCCAAGGCCCGTCATATAATCCAGCGCAACACCAAGGCCGATTTGTTGCACAATCCCCGGTGTGCCAGCTTCAAACTTCATCGGCGGATCGTTCCACGTCACAGCATCACGCGACACTTCGCGGATCATATCGCCGCCGCCCATAAAGGGACGCATTTCAGCTTGGCGTTCGGCTTTGATATAGATCGCCCCCGACCCGCTGGGCCCATACAGCTTGTGGCCGGTGATGGCGTAAAAATCGCAGCCGAGGGCTTTGACATCTACCGCCATATGCACCGCCGCTTGGCTGCCATCGACCAGAACCGGCACGCCTTTGGCTTGCGCGCCCGCACAGATTGCGGCCACATCGACCACCGATCCCAGCACGTTGGACATATGCGTCACAGCGACAAGCTTGGTACGCGGGGTGATCGCATCAATCACGGCCTGCGGGTCAAGATCGCCGTTGGCGTCACACTCCACCCATTTCAGCACCACGCCTTGACGTTCGCGCAACAGATGCCAAGGCACGATATTGGCGTGATGTTCTAGGATCGACAGAACAATCTCGTCCCCCGCCTGCAGGCGCGGGGCAGCCCAAGCGTAAGACACCAAATTGATGCCTTCGGTGGCACCGCTGGTGAAGATGATCTCGTCCTCTGCCCCATTCAAAAACCGCGCTATCTTGCCGCGCACGGCTTCATAGCGGTCGGTGGCAAGGTTGGACAGGTAGTGTAAGCCACGGTGCACATTGGCATATTCGTGGGAATAGGCATGAGTGACCGCATCAATCACCACCTGCGGCTTTTGCGCCGAGGCCCCGTTGTCAAGGTAGACCAAAGGCTTGCCGTTCACCTGCCGCTGCAAGATCGGAAAGTCGGCGCGGATGTGGGTGACGTCATACATTGGGCACCGGTAAGATGAACATAAGCGCGATAGAGGCCAGGATCAGAACGGCAAAAGCCGTACCCAGAATGGCAAAGAAGGTTTTGGTCAGCGACACAAATCCATTCAGCGCCGCCGTGAAATGCGTGAGCAAATAGAAAAATGCAAAGACAGAAAGCAGGCCAATCGGCAGCGCCATAATCGGCAACACCAACAGCACCACCACCTCTGCGGTTTGCAGCAAGATCAGCACCATTTCCAGCCACGCCACCAAAGACAGGCTTTGCGCAAAGCTGCCCTTGCCACCAAACATCTGGCCCACGCGCCACATCAAGGCGGCACCCACAAGCATCAGGCCAAACTGGCTGAGCGCCAATATGAAAGGCCGATCAAACAGCCCCTGCATGGCGACATCTTGCACCGGCCCCATAAAAACCTGCATCAGTGCCGTCAAAAGCGTGGCGCAGACAGCGGTCAGGGCCAAAGCCATCACCCCTTGCCCCGCCGACAGGCCCAGACCCATCACATAGCGTGCTGCGTCTGCGGGGTTCAGCATCGTATCGCGCGCGGCGCGCAGCACTGTTGGGGGGGATAGGTTCATTGGCCCTCTACCTCGCGCAGCATGACAGAATAAAAGATGAGAAAGACTGCAAGGGTCAGAAAGCCAAGAATCGTTACACCTAGAGTGTTTTGGGTTAATGCCCGCGCAAGACCGCAAACAAGCATCGCCGGCGTGGTACAAATCAGCGCCCAAAACAAAGCAAGTCGGCCGTCATAAAAACTGCCAGTTCCCCCCATCAGGCGGGCAACCAAGTGGCCCAAGGCCGCCAAGGTGTAAAGAATTGGAACCGCGATAACAGCGCCATAAACTGCACCTAAAAGCCGTGGCGCGACGGGACCGTGTTCAAGTGCAGCTTGCCTTGCCAGCAAGGGAGCCGCCGAAACGATTGCCAACAGCAGAAAAACAAACAAAAACGTAAAGACAAACGGCTCTGATCGTCCCGCGCCGCGCAACCGGCGCACCACGCGGCGCGGGCTGTGCCAGCTTTCCACAATGTCAGAGATTAAGGCCATCAGCTTTCGTGCCTTGCAAGCCAGGTTTCCAACTGGGCGCGAATGTCTTCGGCGATAACGTCGTCTTCGATCTCGGCGATGGTGTCGGCGAGAAAGGCCAAGATCAGCAGGCTTTGCGCCACCCGCAGCGGCACCCCGCGCGAACGCAGGTAAAACAGTGCCCCATCGTCAATAGCGCCCGAGGTTGACCCGTGGCTGCATTTAACATCGTCGGCATAGATCTCAAGCTCTGGCTTGGCCAGAAACTGGCTGTCGTCATCCAGCAAAAGCGCTTGGCTGATCTGATACCCATCAGTCTTTTGCGCACCTTTTTTGACCAAGATCTTGCCCTGAAACACCCCAACCGCCCCGTGTTTGAGCACTTTTTTAAACACCTGACGGCTTTCGCACCGCTCGGCCGCGTGGGTGACAAAGACGGTGTCGTCGTGATGAAACGCCCCGTCGCCCATGGCAGCGCCCGCGATATGTGCCTTGGCGTCATGGCCTGCAAAAGTGATCACGGCCTCGTTGCGCGTCAGGGCGCCATCGGCGGTGAGGGTGAAAGATTTAAACAGCGCCTCTGCCGCAAGATGGGCGAAAATATGGGTGACGGCGTGGCGGGCCAGATCGCGGCCTTGGGCGCGGATGTGATGAAAGCGGGCAGAGGGGGCAAGATCAACTTCTAGGACGTGATTGAAACGTGACGCCGCAGGGCCTTGTTCCAAAAGGGTCAATTCGGCCCCCGCCTCTAGCTTGACCACATGGTGCAGCACAACATCCGAGGTTTCATTTCGCCGCAGATAAATCACCGACAAAGGCTTTGCAGCCTTGCCCGTCACATGGATCAGCAAACCATCGCTGGCATAGGCCGTATTTAGGGCGGCCCAAGGGCGGGCAATCGGGCTTTGCCCCGCAGCCTCTAGGGCGCCATAAGACGCTTGCGCCCAATGGCCCTCAGGGGCCGTGGCAAGACGGCTTAGGCTGACGCCGGCAAGCGTTAAATCATCCGAAGACGCGGCGTCAAACACACCATCAACAAAAACCAGTTTGACAGCATCTAGCCCCGCAAACAGCGCAGCACCGTTATCGCCCACTGCTGCAGGCATAGCTGTTGCCGCGTTAAAGGCCGATGGATGGGTATAGTGCCAATATTCATCGCGCTTGCCCGGCAGGCCCATGGCCGACAGCCGCGCCAAGGCGGCATCGCGCGCAGGCGTCATGCCAGTGGGAAGACTTAGCCCCCCTAAGCGCGTAGCCAGCGCCTCGGGCTTGACCGATACAGCCCCCATCACTGAACCTCTGCCAACAAGTCCGCATAGCCGTTGTTTTCAACTTCCAGCGCCAGCTCCGGCCCGCCGGTTTTGATGATGCGGCCCGCCGCCATGATATGCACAACATCGGGTTTGATATGGTCTAGCAGGCGCTGGTAATGCGTGATCACCAAGAAACTGCGACCGGCCGAGCGCAGCGCATTGACCCCTTCAGACACCAATTTCATCGCATCCACATCCAGACCGGAGTCTGTTTCATCCAAGATGCACATCTTGGGTTCCAGCATAGCCATCTGCAAGATTTCATTGCGCTTTTTCTCACCGCCCGAAAAGCCCACATTGACAGGGCGTTTGAGCATATCGGCGTCAATCTTTAAGGCCTTGGCCTTTTCGCGCACCAGTTTCAGAAAATCCCCCGCCGAGATTTCCGGCTCGCCCCGCGTTTTGCGCTGCGCATTCAACGCGGTGCGCAAGAAGGTCATGTTGCCCACGCCGGGAATTTCGACGGGATATTGAAAGGCCAAGAACAGCCCCTGCGCGGCGCGCACTTCGGGTTCCATCGCCAAAAGATCCACCCCATCCAGCGTGGCGCTGCCGTCTGTCACCGAATATCCATCGCGACCCGACAAAACATAAGACAGCGTCGATTTGCCCGACCCGTTCGGCCCCATGATCGCATGCACCTCACCCGCGCCGATCGACAGCGTCACCCCCTTGAGGATCTGCTTATCTTCTTCTTCCAATTTCACGTGCAGGTTCTTGATTTCAAGCATTCTTCTTGTCCTTAAGGCTGGGCAAAGCGGGCATTATGTAGGGTGGGCTTAGCCCACCGATCCTTCAAGGCTGATGGCCACAAGGCTTTGCGCCTCCATGGCGAATTCCATGGGCAGGGCTTGCAGCACCTCGCGGCAAAAGCCGTTCACCACCAAGGCCACGGCTTCTTCCTCGCTCATCCCGCGCGAGCGGCAGTAAAACAACTGATCCTCATCCACCTTCGAGGTGGTGGCCTCGTGTTCGACGCGCGAAGAGGTGTTTTTCACCTCGATATAGGGCACGGTATGCGCACCGCACTGATCCCCGATCAGCAGGCTGTCGCATTGGGTGTAATTGCGGCTGTCGGTGGCCTTGGGGTGCATGGACACCAAACCGCGATAGGTATTTTGTGCGCGCCCCGCCGAGATACCCTTGGATACGATGCGCGACTTGGTGCGTTTGCCCAAGTGGATCATCTTGGTGCCGGTATCGGCCTGTTGGGCGTTGTTGGCGATGGCGATGGAATAAAACTCACCTTGGGAATCATCGCCGCGCAGAATGCAAGAGGGGTATTTCCACGTGATCGCAGACCCCGTTTCCACTTGCGTCCACATCACCTTGGCCCGCGCCTCACGGCAATCGGCGCGTTTGGTGACAAAGTTGTAAATCCCGCCCCGGCCCTGTTCGTCGCCCGGATACCAGTTTTGAACAGTGGAATATTTCACCTCGGCGTCTTCTAGAATCACCAGCTCCACCACGGCGGCGTGCAATTGGTGGGTGTCGCGCTTGGGCGCGGTGCAGCCTTCCAGATACGACACATAAGCGCCGCGATCGCAGATGATCAGCGTGCGTTCAAACTGGCCGGTGTTTTCGGCATTGATGCGAAAATAGGTCGATAGTTCCATCGGGCAGCGCGTGCCGGGCGGGATATAGACGAACGACCCATCCGAAAAGACCGCACTGTTAAGCGTGGCAAAGAAGTTGTCCGTCGGGGGCACAACCGACCCCAGATATTTGCGCACCAAATCGGGATGCTCTTTGACCGCCTCGCTGATGGAACAGAAAATCACCCCCGCTTTGGCCAGTTCTGCCTTGAACGTCGTGCCAACGGAAACGGAGTCAAACACCGCATCCACCGCCACCCGCCGCTCGCCTTCGGGCGCTTCCACACCCGCCAGAAGCGCTTGTTCTTTCAGCGGAATCCCTAGTTTTTTATAAGTGGCCAAAAGCTTGGGGTCCACTTCGTCAAGCGACTTGGGCTTCACAGCCATGCTGCGCGGGGTCGCATAGTAAAATTGGTCTTGGTAGTCGATGGCAGGGTAATGCAGCATGGCCCAATGCGGCTCTTCCATGCCCAACCAGCGGCGATAGGCGGCCAAGCGCCAGTCAAGCAGCCACTCTGGTTCGCCATTCTTGCTGCTGATCAGACGGACAATCTCTTCCGAGAGGCCCTTGGGGGCATAGTCCATTTCGATATCGGTGGCCCAACCGTATTTATAGGCCCCCATAGCGGCCACGGTTTCAATCGTCTCACGGTCCACGCCCTCGCGCACCTCTAGCAAGGGCAGGTCCACATCAAGATTGGCCATGGTCTTATCCTTCACTCTGAATGCCTTGCGGCGCGTTCCTTAAGCTGACTTTTGCAAGATCCGCTTATATTCACGACCCCACGCCTCGGCAAAGCGCAGAACCTCTTCTTCAGTCGTCACAGGCCCCAGCGAGATACGGATCGCTTGGCCCGCCAAAGTGTCGTCATAGCCCATCGCCTGCAAGGTGCGGCTTGCGCGCACCTTACCGCTGGAACAGGCCGACCCTGCCGAGATGGCAAAGCCGCCCAAGTCCATCACCATCACCTGCGTCTCGCCTTTCCAGTTGGGGGCGATCAGGCAAAGGGTGTTGGGCAAACGCGCCACGCTATTCCCGACAGAAATAGTATTAAACCCCTGCGAGGACAACGCCTGATTTAGAGTATTTCTAAGTTCGGCCACCCTGTCCCAAACGCCATCGGCCAAATCCCGTGCCGCGGCCTGTGCTGCTGCGCCAAATCCAGCTATGCCAATCAGGTTTTCGGTGCCCGCGCGGCGGCCCATCTCTTGGCCCCCGCCTTTGAGAACCGGATCAAAATCCACCCCCCGCCGCAAGATCAAAGCCCCAACGCCCTTGGGCCCGCCCAGCTTATGGGCAGACACCAAGCCCATCTGGCACCCCAGCCAATTGAACGCCAAAGGCACTTTGCCAAAGGCCTGCGTCAGGTCTGACACGGCAAGGCCTTCAGGCAGGTCTTGCAAGATACCCGTTTCCGAATTTGCCAGTTGCAACGCGCTGCGGGCGGGGTTTGCCACCAGCACCTTGCCATTATAATCGGTCGTCAAATCGCCCACACACCAAGCCGCCACTGCATCATGTTCCACCCCGGAACAGTGCAACCCCCGCCCCGCACAGGCCATAGCTGCAGCCTCGGTCGCGCCAGAGGTGAAGACGATGTCTGCCCCTTCGGCCCCCAAAGCCGCCGCCACCTGCGCGCGCGCGCGCTCAATCAAGGCTTTCGCTGCCCGCCCCTCGGCATGAACAGAGGACGGGTTGCCCACCACATCCATCGCCGAAAGCATCGCCGCACGCGCCTCGTCACGCAGCGGGGTTGTGGCGTTCCAGTCGAGATAGGCGCGGTGTGCCATTCAGCTTGCTCCAAACATTCTTGGGGGTACAAAGGCGAAAGCCCCGCGTGTTTTAGTCTTCGTCCACCACGGCAAATAGGGCAGGCACCGCTGGACAGGGCTGCATCTCGTTGCGGATCACATCTGACAGGCGGGTCTGGTGCAAAAAGACGTAGACATGGGCCGACAACCCCTCCCACAACCGATTGGTCAGGCTTTGCGCCCGCGTGCCTGATACCCCGCCATGCGCCCCCGCGCCCGCATGCATCGCATCGACGTTTTCTTCCACGGCAGTTAAAATTTCTGACACGCGAATATCCGAAGGTGTCCGCGCCAGCTTATAGCCCCCCCCGGGGCCACGCACCGCTTCAACCAGCCCCGCCCGTCGCAGTTTGACGAACAACTGTTCCAGATAGGGCAAGGAAATATCCTGCCGCTTGGCAATCTCGGCCAAAGACATCAGATCATCGAGCTTATCGGCCTGCACCTCGGCCAAGGCCAGATCGGCCAAGGCCACCATGGCATAACGGCCTTTGGTGGAAAGTTTCATAAATATGTAATCCCATTGACGTAGGCCGCTGCGGACATTACCTCAAGCCGGAGCGAAGGGTGGCACTGGGCTGCCTTTGGAATGGCTTTAGTTTATCCGACCGATTTTGTCAACAATCGGTCCGATCCGCAGGCCCAAGACTGGACGTTGGACAATGCCCGAAGTGATTTTCGCAGGCCCGGAAGGGCGTCTTGAAGGCCGTTACCACCCGCAAAAAGACCGTGACGCCCCGATCGCCATCGTGTTGCACCCGCACCCCAACTATGGCGGGACGATGAACAACAAGGTGGTCTATAATCTGCATTACACCTTCTATCGCTTGGGCTTTTCCGTGCTGCGGTTCAACTTTCGCGGCGTGGGGCGCAGCCAAGGCGAATATGATCTGGGCATTGGCGAATTGTCCGATGCAGCCAGCGCTTTGGATTACCTGCAAACGATGAACCAAAACGCCAAACATTGCTGGGTGGCGGGCTTTTCGTTTGGCGCGTGGATCGGCATGCAACTTTTGATGCGCAGGCCTGAAATCACGGGGTTTATCTCGGTCGCCCCTCCGGCCAATATGTATGACTTCACTTTCTTGGCCCCCTGCCCCGCCTCTGGCCTTATCATCAACGGCAGTGCCGACAAGGTTGCTCCGCCCAAAGACACGCTGACACTGGTAAACAAACTGCATGAACAAAAGGGCATCACCATAACCCACGACGTCGTCGAAGGCGCGGATCACTTCTTTAAGGATGAAGAAACGCATATGACGCCGATGATCAACACCGTCTCGGCCTATGTCAAACGCCGCCTGGGCGAAGTGACGCGCTAAGGGGCGGCGGTTTGGCAGAATGTCTTTAAACCAAACCGAACAGCGCCTGTCTGCCCAATTCGCCTTTCTGAATGAGGCGGATCGCCTGAAATCTGTGCTGCGCGCCACCACTTTGGTAGATGGATCGCGGCGCGAAAACTCGGGCGAGCATTCTTGGCATCTAGCACTTTACGCCATGGTATTGGCCGAACAAGCCGCACCGGACGTGCGCATCGACCGCGTGATCCGTATGCTTTTGCTGCATGATCTGGTGGAAATTGACGTGGGCGATGTGCCTATCCATTCAGCCCATGGCCAAGCGCATGGGTCGGATGCGACCCAACAGGCCGAAGCCCAAGCCGCCTCCCGCATCTTTGGCCTGCTGCCCGCCGATCTGGGGGCAGAGTATCGAAGCCTGTGGCAAGAGTTTGAAGCAGCCCAAACCCCCGACGCCGTCTTTGCCAAAGCTTTAGACCGCGTCCAACCCGTCATGGCCAATCTCATGTCAGGCGGTGGCACGTGGGTAGAGTACAGCGTCACCTCTGACCAGCTTGACGCCCGCGTGGGCACCAAAATCGCCCGCGGCGCGCCAAGGCTATGGGATTGGGTGCGGGCCAAGACGCGGGCCTATTTCGACGCGCGTGGAACGCCCGACCAAAGTTAGATTTTTTCGATCCTATCACTGCCAAGGTCACTTAAAGCATTTCGATCTGCGCGAAACTGCGCTAAAAAAGCGAAATATTGCGTTTTCTAAGGAATTTTCATGAAGCTTGCTTTTTTCATCGGCCATCACAAGACTGGCTCTACCTCGATCCAAACTTATCTGGCAACGCACTATCTGCGCTTGCTCAAAGCTGGCATCCTCTACCCCGCTGTTGAGAGCAGCGGCATGGCCAGCAATCTGGCAACGGTGCTTCAGGCAAACGCACACGCCCCGGTGGTAAACTTAAACGTCCGAGAGCCGCACAACGCTTTGGCGTTCGGGTTGATCTCGGAAGCGTTAAAAAGAGAAGTGCCCCCTTGGCATAAAAATCTGCCCTCGGGATTTCAAATGTTTGAGATGATCGATGCGCAGATCCACGCCTTGGCCCCAAAACACACCATTATCTGTTCCGAAGTTATGTCGCGCTTTGCCGAACAGGGTTGGCCAAAAATCATGCCGCGCATTCGCGCCCGCTTTGCGCACCACGATTGCTCCATCGTGCTAAACCTGCGCCGCATTGATGACTATCTGGCCTCTTGGCACTTACAGGTGCTTAAGTTTGGTGCAGTGGTGGACCCGCTGCGCCATGGGGCGCAGGCTAAGTTTTATCAAACCGCGCATTTTCAATACGATTCCATCCTGACGCGATGGTCCCAAGCCCTGCCCCAAGCAAGAATGGTGGTACGCAATTATGCAGATGTCATGGCTGCTGGTGGATCTGTGGTGGATTTCTTTGCCCAAAGCCAAATTGACTACGCGCCAACCGAACCGAACCCGCATCTAAACACCTCGCTGCCCTATGCCTTGGCAGAAATCCTGCGACAAGCGAACATTGCTCTGCCGGCGCACCGATCAGAGATGTTGAACTACCTCTTGGGGGCGGCCCACCGTGTTGATCTTATTCCCAATGCAGAGGTTGAACTTTTCGGCGCAACCCACCGCGCGGCATTGCTGAATGCCTTTGCGCCAGTGCACAAACGCCTGTCAGATTTTCTGGGTTTGGAGGCATTTTTTCATGATTTGGATCAGGTGTCGCTTTGCCGACCCATCCCCGAGATGACGGCCGCAGCCGCAGCTTTGCAGGCCCTGCGGCAGGATGCCGCAGAAAACGCCCCCTCAGCAGAGGTGCGCGATTTTGTGAAAGCCCTCGTCTTGGAACCCTAATCTTTCGACACCAGTCACCGCGTCAACGGCGGCATACCTTCGCATACCGTCTTTTACTTCCCCGCCGTTTCAACTATGTTCGCCCGAACCTAAGCATCAAAAGGGCCTATCATGACCAAAATCAAAGTGGCCAACCCCATAGTAGAACTTGACGGCGATGAGATGACCCGGATCATCTGGGATTTCATCAAGCAAAAGCTGATCTTGCCCTACCTTGATGTCGATCTGAAATACTACGATCTGGGCATCGAAGAGCGCGATCGCACAAATGACCAGATCACCATCGATTCGGCACAAGCCATCAAAAAATACGGCGTAGGCGTCAAATGCGCCACCATAACCCCCGATGAACAGCGCGTCGAAGAGTTCGGCCTGAAACAGATGTGGAAGTCGCCCAACGGCACGATCCGCAATATCTTGGGCGGCGTGATCTTTCGCGAACCGATCATCTGCCAAAACGTCCCCCGCCTTGTGCCGGGCTGGACCAAACCTATCGTGATCGGCCGCCACGCCTTTGGCGACCAATACCGCGCCACCGATTTCCACTTCCCCGGTGCGGGCAAGTTGACGATGAAATTCGTGGGCAACGACGGCACGGTGATCGAACGCGACGTGTATGCCGCCCCCTCGGCGGGTGTCTTTATGGGTATGTACAACCTCGACGATTCCATCATCGACTTTGCGCGGTCGTCGATGAACTACGGCTTGCTCAAAGGTTGGCCCGTCTATCTGTCGACCAAGAACACCATCCTCAAAGCCTATGACGGGCGCTTTAAGGATCTGTTCGCCAAGGTTTATGCCGAAGAATTCGAAGACAAATTCAAAGCTGCTGGCATCCATTACGAACACCGCCTGATTGACGATATGGTGGCTTCGGCGATGAAATGGTCGGGCGGCTATGTCTGGGCCTGCAAAAACTATGACGGCGATGTGCAGTCTGACACCGTGGCGCAAGGCTTCGGCTCGCTTGGCCTGATGACTTCGGTTCTGATGACCCCTGATGGTAAGATTGTCGAGGCCGAGGCCGCCCACGGCACCGTCACCCGCCACTACCGCCAGCACCAAAAGGGCCAGCAAACCTCGACCAACTCGGTCGCTTCGATCTTTGCTTGGACCGGAGGGCTGAAACACCGCGCCAAGTTGGACGACAATGCCCAGCTGATGCGCTTTGCCCAAACGCTGGAAAAGGTAACGGTCGATGCTGTCGAAGACGGCTGGATGACCAAAGACCTCGCCCTTCTGGTCGGCCCCGATCAAAAATGGCTTACCACCATCGGCTATCTGGAAAAGGTCGCCGAATACCTCGACAAAGCCCTGATCGGCTGACCCTTTCATATGTGTCTAAATATCCCGGGGGGTCCGGGGGGCTGGCCCCCCGGTTTTCGCTTGGTCTGGGGGGCTGGCCCCCCGGCTTTGCGCATGTCGGGGGGGCTACCCCCCCGGCCTTTTCATTTGGAACGCCTCTGGCTTTCCAAGCGCAAACCCTGTAAGGCCCTCGCAACCGCAGAAAACTGAAAGAGACCGCCCCGATGGAGCTTCGCAACATCGCCATTATCGCCCACGTCGACCATGGCAAAACCACGCTCGTTGACGAGCTTTTGAAACAATCCGGCTCTTTCCGCGAAGGGCAGCAAGTGTCCGAACGCGCGATGGACAGCAATGATATCGAACGCGAACGCGGCATCACCATTCTGGCTAAATGTACCAGCGTGGAACATGACGGCATCCGCATCAACATCGTCGACACTCCCGGCCACGCCGATTTCGGCGGCGAGGTGGAGCGGATATTGTCGATGGTGGACGGCGTGTGCCTGTTGGTTGACGCCGCCGAAGGCCCGATGCCGCAGACCAAATTCGTGCTGGCCAAGGCCCTTGCCTTGGGCCTGCGCCCGATTGTTGTGCTGAACAAAGTTGATAAGCCCGATGCCGAACCTGAACGCGCGCTGAACGAAGTGTTCGACCTGTTCGCCAACTTGGGCGCAACCGATGAACAACTGGATTTCCCCCATATCTACGCCTCAGGCCGCAACGGCTGGGCCGATATGTCGCTGGACGGGCCGCGCAAGAACCTTGACTCGCTTTTTGACATGATCGTCAGCCATGTCCCGCACCCCAAGCAAATCTCCCGCGTGGATGAGCCGTTCCAAATGCTGGCCACCACCCTGTCGGCCGACCCGTTCATCGGCCGTATCTTGACAGGTCGCATCGAAGCCGGCCGTTTGACCGTGGGCACCCAACTTAAAGCCATGACCCGCACCGGCGAGCGGATCGAAGCCTTCCGCGTCACCAAGGTTCTGGCCTTTCGCGGCTTGAATATGACAGCGGTGGATGAAGCCTTGGCCGGTGACATCGTCACCGTGGCCGGCATGACCAAGGCCACCGTGGCGGATACTTTGTGCGACCCTTCGGTTGATACAGCCCTGCCCGCCCAACCCATCGACCCGCCCACCATCACCGTGACCTTTGGCATCAACGACAGTCCCTTGGCCGGAAAAGATGGCAACAAGGTGCAATCGCGCGTGATCCGCGAACGTCTGATGAAGGAATCCGAAATCAACGTGGCCATCAAAGTGGCTGATACCCCCGGCGGTGACGCCTTTGAGGTATCGGGTCGCGGCGAATTGCAAATGGGCGTGTTGATCGAAAACATGCGCCGCGAGGGGTTTGAGTTGTCCATCTCGCGCCCCCGTGTAATTTTTAGCGAAATTGACGGTGTCAGGCACGAGCCCATTGAAGAAGTCACGATCGACGTTGATGACGAATACACCGGCGCTGTGATCGAAAAACTGACCGGCCCGCGCAAAGGCGATATGATCGAGATGAAGCCCGCCGGTGTGGGCAAAACCCGCATCATCGCCCATGTCCCTTCGCGTGGGTTGATCGGTTATCACGGCCAGTTCATGACCGACACGCGCGGTACAGGCGTGTTGAACCGCGTCTTTCATGGCTGGGCCCCGCATAAGGGCCCCATCGAGGGCCGCCGTCAGGGCGTCTTGATCTCGATGGAAACTGGTATTTCGGTGGCCTATGCCATGTGGAAACTGGAAGATCGCGGCCACTTCTTTATCGGCGTGCAAGAACAGATCTACGGTGGCATGATCATCGGCGAGCATAACCGCGACAATGATCTGGAAGTGAATGCGCTCAAGGGCAAGCAGTTGACCAACGTGCGCGCCTCGGGCACGGATGAGGCTGTGCGCCTGACCACGCCTGTCAAACTGTCACTGGAACAATCAATTGCTTATATCGACGATGATGAACTGGTGGAAGTGACGCCGAAAAACATCCGGATGCGCAAACGTTTCCTTGATTCCAACGACCGCAAGCGCCAATCGCGCAGCGGGCAGTAAACAAAAGGCCGCCCAGATGGGCGGCCTTTTTCTTGGCGCTGGGTGGGCGGGTTACTCCGCCTCTTCCACCACACTTAATTCCCGCTCTGCCGCGCCTTTGGCAAAAGACAGCGCCTCTTGATAGGCGGGTGAGGTGTAGCATTCTACCGCCCGCTCCAAACTTGGAAACCGCGCCACCACATTGCGCGGTCGGTCTTTGCCTTCCAACTGCACATAGCGGCCCGCGCGGGCCAGAAAAACGCCGCCATGGGCGGCGATGGCCACGGTGGCGCGTTTGGCATACTCGCCGTAGGCTACAGGGTCGGTGACAGTCACATGGGCGATCCAAAGGGCAGTGGGCATCCTAAACCTCCAATGCGGCGCGAACCGCTTTGAGCGCGGCATCAGCCAGCGCAATATCCTCGCCCCCCGCCTGCGCCATATCGGGCCGCCCGCCACCGCCCTTGCCGCCCAAAGCGGCAGAGGCGACTTTGGCCAAAGTGACAGCGCTGATACGGCCCGTCAAATCGGCAGTTACCCCCGCCGCCACAGCCGGTTTAGCACCCGTGTCCGCAATCAAAACCACAGCGCCAGAGCCAAGCTTGACCTTCATCTCGTCAATCAGCGCAGGCAGGTCCTTGCCTGACACGCCTTGCAACACTTGGGCGATCAGCTTGATGCCGTTGATTTCAACAATCTCCGGCCCGCCGGATTTACCACCCATCGCCAATTCACGGCGAAGCGTCGCCACCTCGTTCTGCAAGGCGCGGCGTTCGTCGGCCAGTTGCTTCACACGGTCGGCCAGTTCGGCGGGAGAGGCTTTCAAAATGCCCGCAACTTCCATCAGTTTGGCATCTTGGGCGCGCAGATGATCCAGCGCTGCTTGGCCCGTCAGCGCTTCAAACCGGCGCACACCCGCCGATGACGCACTTTCCGACAGCGCCACAAAGGCCCCGATGTCGCCGGTGCGCGCCACATGGGTACCACCGCACAGTTCCAGCGAATAGGTCTGCCCATCCGCCCCCTTACCAGATCCGGCCAAGCTGCCCATCGACACAACGCGCACCTCGTCGCCGTATTTTTCCCCAAACAGCGCCTGCGCGCCAATGGCACGGGCGTCATCTGGGGTCATGATGCGGGTATCCACCGGCGTGTTCTGGCGGATGTAGGCGTTCACCTCCGACTCAACAGTTGCCAATTCCGCGGCTGACATCCCCTGCCCATGGCTGAAGTCAAAGCGCAAACGGTCTGGCGCGTTCAAACTGCCGCGCTGCGCCACATGATCACCCAAAGCACGGCGGAGTGCTTCGTGCAGCAGGTGGGTTGCGGAATGGTTGGCGCGAATTTCGGCGCGGCGGGTGTGGCTGACATCCAGCTTGGCGGGTTGGCCCTTTAAAATCGTGCCCTCAACCAGCTTGGCGACATGGATAAACACCCCGGCCGCTTTGCGGGTATCTGTCACCTCGGCCAGACCGGTTTGCGTGCGAATAAAGCCGTGATCGCCCACTTGCCCACCGCTTTCGCCGTAAAACGGTGTCTGGTTGACCACGATTTGCACCGTTGACCCAGCCTCTGCCGCGCCAATGGCTGCGCTGTCGCGCACCAGCGCCTTGATCTCGCCCTCGGCGGTTTCGGTATCGTAGCCCAGAAATTCCGTCACACCATGCGCTTCGGCCAGTTCAAACCAGATATTGGCATCAGACGCCTCACCCGAACCCGACCACGCCGCGCGCGCCTTTTTGCGCTGCTCGTCCATGGCCACTTCAAAGCCTTGCACGTCCACCTCGCGCCCCTTTTCGCGCAGGGCGTCTTGGGTCAGATCAAGCGGGAAGCCGTAGGTGTCATAAAGTTTGAATGCCGCAGCCCCGGGCAGGGCCGATGCTTCGGGCAAGCGCGACAATTCGTCATCCAGCAGGCGCAAGCCACGATCCAGCGTGGTGCGGAAGCGCGATTCTTCCAAGCGCAGTGTCTCTTCGATCAGGCTTTGCGCACGGGTCAGTTCGGGGTAGGCCCCGCCCATTTGGCGCACCAAAGCGGGCACCAAGCGGTACATCACGGGATCTTGCGCACCCAACATATGGGCATGGCGCATGGCACGGCGCATGATGCGGCGCAGCACATAACCGCGCCCCTCGTTCGACGGCATCACGCCATCAGCAATCAGGAAAGACGTCGATCGCAAGTGGTCGGCAATCACACGGTGATGCGTCTTGCCCGCGCCGTCAGGATCGGTGCTGGTGGCATGGGCCGAGGCTTCGATCAGCGCGCGCATCAGGTCGGTGTCGTAATTGTCGTGCTTGCCTTGCAGCAAAGCGCCGATGCGTTCCAGCCCCATGCCGGTGTCGATGGATTGCATGTCCAGCGGAACCAAACGCCCATCGGCGAATTGTTCGTTTTGCATGAAGACATTGTTCCAAATCTCGATAAAGCGGTCGCCGTCTTGGTCAGCGCTGCCCGGCGGGCCGCCCCAGATGCTTTCGCCGTGGTCAAAGAAAATCTCTGTGCAAGGGCCACACGGGCCGGTCGGCCCCATGCGCCAGAAATTGTCATCCGAAGCGATGCGGATAATGCGATGATCCGGCAGGCCAGCGATTTTCTTCCAATAGCCCGCCGCCTCTTCATCGGTGTGATAGACAGTGACGCACAGCTTATCCTTGGGAATGTCGAAATCTTTGGTCAACAACTCCCATGCGAAGGTGATCGCCTGTTCTTTGAAATAATCGCCAAAGGAAAAATTCCCCAGCATTTCAAAGAACGTATGGTGGCGCGCTGTATAGCCCACATTGTCCAGATCATTGTGCTTGCCACCTGCGCGCACTGACTTTTGCGCGGTCGTGGCGCGCTTGTAATCGCGCGTTTCCACACCGGTGAAGCAGTTTTTAAACTGCACCATCCCTGAATTGGTGAACATCAAGGTCGGATCGTTGCGCGGCACCAAGGGCGAACTGTCGACCACCTTGTGGCCGTTGCGGGCAAAAAAGTCGAGAAAGGTTGCGCGGATGTCGTTCAGCGAGGGCATGGCGGAAATAAGTCCTATCACAGGGTCGCGGGGGTATGCCCCGTTTAGCCCCAAGGGCCTGCACTGTCCATTCTGAATGCAAAATGGCCGCCCGTGACGGGGCGGCCCTTTTTCCCTGCGCTTGGGATCAATCGTCCAGCACCGCCTCTTGTTCCCCCGCAGCCATCGAAAAATCAAGCCCCGAGGCCGAGCGGATCTTTTCTTCGATATCCGCCGCCATCGCCGGATTGGC
>CANIKY010000017.1 GCA_947468085.1 Paracoccaceae bacterium
TCGTCACATTTCAGCCTTAAAAGTGCACCACTCTTAGAGGGGTTTGTCGGTGCTTCAGATTAAACAGGTCACACGACGCTTCGGGGCGAAAGCTGCTGTGAATCAGGCCAGCTTTACGGTGGCTGGTGCATCGTTTGTGGGCATCATCGGGCGATCTGGGGCTGGAAAATCCACGCTTTTGCGGATGATGAACCGCCTGACAGATGCGTCTGAGGGGGAAATTCTTTTTGAAGGCCGCAATATTTTGTCCCTGCAAGGCGCTGAAAAGCGTGCATGGCAAAGCCAGTGTGCGATGATTTTCCAGCAGTTCAATTTGGTGCCGCGCATGGATGTGGCGTCAAACGTGCTGCACGGCATTTTGAACCGCCGATCCACTTTGGCCACGGTGTTCAATGTTTGGCCGCAGGCAGACATCTTGCGCGCTTTGTCGATCCTTGACCGTTTGGGCATATCCGAACAGGCCCCCAAGCGGGCCGAGGCACTTTCGGGGGGCCAGCAGCAGCGGGTGGCGATTGCGCGGGCCTTGATGCAAGACCCCAAGATCATTTTGGCTGATGAACCCATAGCTTCGCTGGATCCGATGAACGCACAGGTCGTCATGGATACCTTACGCCGCATTCATGACGAGGATGGCCGCATGATCGTGGCCAACCTGCACACGCTGGATACCGCGCGCCGCTATTGCGACCGCGTGATCGGTATGCGCGACGGGCGGATCGTGTTTGACGGCACACCCGACCAGCTGACCACAAACGTGGCCCGCGACATTTATGGCGCCGATGACAGCTTTAACGAAAGCGCCACTTCCACCGCCATTCCAGCCGACGCGGCCTATGCCGAAACGATGCTGGCCTAAGTTCCACCCCGGCCCTTTTGGCCAAACTATGGAGACTACGATGAAAAAGCTGCTCGCCGTTCTGGCTGCTACCACTGTTCTGGCATCGCCCGCTTTGGCGCAAGATGCGATCAAAGAATTCAACATCGGCATCTTGGGCGGCGAGAACGCGCAAGACCGTCTGACCGCCAACGAATGCTTCCGCGCCACGATCGAAAAAGATCTGGGCGTTCCGGTTAAGCTTTTCACGCCCGCTGACTATGACGGCGTTATCCAGGGGCTGCTGGGCGGCACGCTGGATATGGCCTTCTTGGGAGCTTCGGCCTATGCCAAAATCTACCTGACTGACCCCGCCGCTGTCGAAGTTAAGCTGACCACAAAGCACATGAACGGCACGATCGGTTACTACTCGATCGGCTTTGCGCGCGCTGATGCGGGCATCACGTCGATGGATGACGCCAAGGGCAAGTCCTTTGCTTTTGCTGACCCGAACTCCACCTCGGGCTTCCTTGTGCCTGCGGCTGAACTGTCGGCCAAGTATGGCAAGCTGGAAGACTACTTCTCGGAAGTGAAGATGTCGGGCGGCCACGAACAAACTATCGTCGGTGTGGCGAATGGTGATTTCGCAGCGGGCGTTTCGTGGGCTGACGGCGACGGCGCTTGGGAAGATGGCTTCTCGGCAGGCGCTTTCCGCAAAGCAGCTGACGCAGGTTTGGTTGACATGAACCAGATCGTCGAAATCTGGCGCTCGACCATGATCCCGGAAGGCCCGATGGTTGTGCGCGCGGCCCTGCCCACAGACGTGAAAGACAAAGTCACCAAGCTTAGCGATGATCTTGCTGAAACCGACAAAGAGTGCTTCTACGGCGTGTCGGGCGGCGAAAACCTGGACTTCGTCGAGATCACCCACGATTACTACTTGGGCATCTTGGAAGCACGTAAGCTGCAAGAGTCGATGAACTAAGTTAAACTTAATTTGCCGGGCCCCAAGCACTTAGGGCCCGGTATTTTTTTGAGGACAGCCATGGCAGATATCGCCCTTGGGCCAGAACCAAGCCCGAAGCTTCATTTGACCGCTTCTCAGCAATCGTATTTGCACTTGGTACGGCGCAAGCGGCTTTACAGCACCATCTTGCTGGCCTTGTTAGCGGCGCTTTTGGCAACCGGATTTGATTTGGCCGAACAGCGCAATGCTGGCGGCTTTCTGAACGGCGTGCCGATGTTGTTGGCCTTCCCGTCCGAAGTTTTGTCTGAGGCATGGACCAACCGCGCCAATGTTCCCGGACTTATGGCGCATTTCTTGCCATCTTTGATTGAAACACTGAACATCGCGGCTGTGGCCACCTTGTTAGGCGGGCTTTTCGCTTCGCTTTTGGCGCTTTTGACCACGCGGGGGCTTGCGCCTTTTCCAGCCCTGACGGGAACATTTCGCCGCATCATGGATGCGCTGCGCGCTATCCCTGATGTGGTGATTGCCTTGGTCTTGATCTTTGTTCTGGGCGGTGGACCGATCCCTGCCGTCATCGCCATCGCGTTGCACACGGCGGGGGCTTTGGGGAAGCTGTTTTCCGAAGTGGCCGAAAATGCCGACCTTAGCCCGGTGGAGGGTTTGGCCTCGACCGGTGCGCGGTGGGGGCAGCGGATGTGGCTGGGTGTGATCCCGCAGGTTGCGCCAAATTGGGCCAGTTATGGCCTGATGCGCTTTGAAATCAATGTGCGCGCCTCAGCCATTTTGGGCTTTGTCGGGCAGGGCGGTATTGGCCACGACCTAAAGCTTGCCATGCAATGGGGGCAGGGGCGCTATGACGAGGTTGTGGCGATCTTTTTGATCTTGTTCTTGTCCATCGTCACGATTGATCGCTTTTCTGACCGTGTGCGCACCCGTCTGACTAAAGGAGCGCAACATGGTTGATGCCGCTCTGATTTCGACCATCGAAACCGCGATGCAGCGCCGCAAGATCATGGCGCTGGCCTTGCCAATGATCATCCTAGCCTATCTTTTTTATGCTGCCGTGTCGTTTGATGTTTTGGGCGTGGCGTCGCGGGCGCGGATGGAGAATGCACGCATCCTTTTATCAGATTTCTGGAGTTATAAGGTCCATGTCACCCGCGACAACCGCAGGGGTCGTGTGACCAGCAGTTTGGACGGCGACAACCGCTATAGCTTTGGTCCCGATTGGGTCGTGACACAGGGCGACATCACCACGATTGATTTGGGCGGTGGCGCGATAGTCACTTATGACCCTGCGGGCGCACGCATGATCATGCCGGGGTATGGGACGGTTGATATTGTCTCTTCTGGCGGCAAGGTAAGCGTCACGGCCCCCCAACCCTTGCCTGATTGGATCAGCGTCTCTGACAAGCGCATTGCTGTGACCACCCCGCTTGGTCGGTTCAACTACACCAAATCCAAGGTGGAAACCTTTCGCTACTTCGCTGGGTGGGAACTGTTCTTTTTTACCTTTGACAGCCCGCTCCATGGAAAATCTCTAAGCCAACTTGGCAGCCTCGCCCTATGGGAACCACGCATTGAACCGGGGCAATCGAACCTTGCGCTGATGGCAGAGGATTTTTGGTCGAACCGCCTTTGGCACCACGGCGAGGTCGTCTGGGCGCTTTTTGAAACCATGTTGATGGCATTCATCGGCACGGTGTCAGCCGCCATATTGGCTTTACCGCTTAGCTTTATCGCCGCATCCAACATGATGCCGCTCCGCGCCGTGCGCTTTGCAATGCGCCGCTTGTTCGACTTTATCCGCGGTGTGGATGCGTTGATCTGGACCATCATTTTGGCCCGCGCCTTTGGCCCTGGCCCCATGACGGGTGCCTTGGCAATTTTTCTTACCGACACCGGCGCATTTGGTAAAACTTTTTCTGAAGTTTTGGAAAACATTGACGAAAAACAGGTGGAAGGCGTCCGATCGACTGGGGCTAATGGACTGCAACGGGCGCGTTTCGGCGTGATCCCGCAGGTCATGCCTGTGTTGATGTCACAGGTGCTTTACGCCTTTGAATCTAACACCCGCAGCGCCACGGTGATCGGTGCCATCGTAGGCGGCGGCATAGGCCTGCTTCTCACCCAAGCCATCCAAACCCAAAAGGATTGGGAGGATGTTTGCTACTATCTTATCTTGATCGTTCTTATGGTTTTCATTCTGGATTGGCTGTCTGGTCTGATCCGGCGCAGATTGATCAAAGGTTGACCATGCCCAAGCTTTCGCCCACCGAACCCTTCCTGCATGAGAGAGTTGAGGTGCATAACACCCACTTCGGCGCCTATTGCGAGGTTGGCGCCGGCAGTCGCATCTTGCATTCTACCTTCGAGGACTACGCCTATTGCGACCGGCACTCCGATATTGCCAACACAACGGTCGGCAAGTTCTGTAACATCGCCGCGATGACGCGGATTGGCCCGACCGATCATCCCTATGGCAATGCCTCGTTGCATCATTTCCTATACCGATCAGAGCTTTACTGGGATGATGCGCCTGACGATCAAGAGTTCTTCGCCCGTCGCAAAGCCCGCCGCACAGTGATTGGGCCTGACACTTGGATCGGGCATGGGGCGATTATCAAGCCGGATGTGACGATCGGGGCGGGGGCCATTGTTGCCTCGGGCGCGGTTGTGACCAAGGATGTCGCCCCGTTCATGATCGTGGCAGGTGTCCCCGCCACGCCCCTGCGCGCGCGTTTCACCCCCGCCGTGGCCGAGCGGATGCAGGCCCTAGCTTGGTGGGATTGGAGCCATGATCGCCTGCGCCAAGCCCTGCCAGATTTCCGCGCCATGCCGGCTGAGGCGTTCTTGGAAAAGTACGAAAGCTAAACTTTCTTGCTGAACCACACCACAAAGCCGCCCCGAAAGGGCTCGGTTTTGTCCTGCACAAAGCCATTGGCGGCATAAAACTGCAAATTGCTTGTCAGCGCCGCATTGGTCAAAAGGCGCAGTTCTGCCAAACCCTTGTTGCGGGCCTCGTCTGCTGCGCGGGACATCAAGATCTGGCCAAGCCCATGGCCCTGCAGGTCGGACCTTACCGCCACGGTTTCCACCCAAAGGTGATCTGCCTGCGTGACGGTTTCCAGCACGCCCGCCAGTTCATCGTCCAAATAGGCCAAGTCAAAGCCATGGGCCTGCAGTGCCAGATCATAGTCCGCCGTCATGGGCAGCGGTTCGCGGCCCATCACCGGCACCCATTTGGCAAAGATAGCGCGTACGAATGCGCGGATGAGAGAGGCGTCCACCGGCAGACCGGGGCGGAATGTGAAACGATGCGTCATGGGGCTAAATTGGTCAGCCTTGGCCAAGTGTCAACCACGCCGCGTTAAATCTGGCCCTATTCCGCCGCGATTTGCTCGCCGTCGTTCAGGGCCGAGATCACGCGCGGCTGCGCCATAAAGCGGCGCGCGGCCTCGCCGGACAGATAGGTCAGGCAGCCGTTGCAGATGGTGGCCTCGATCTTGCGGCTTTCGGCGTCAATCACCACCAGATCGGCGCGGCTGCCGGGTTCCAATCGGCCCCGGTCGGTCATGCGCAAGATCTCGGCAGGGTTGCAAGACACCAGTGCCCAAGCCTTAGGCAGGCTGAGAACCCCGCGATCCACCAGCGCCCAGATGGCCAAAGGCAGGGCTGGAACGTGGTAATCTGATACCAAAGCATCGCAAAGCCCCGCCGCCACCAAATCGGTGGCCGAGGCATTGCCCGCCTGACTTTGACCGCGCACGACATTCGGCGCGCCCATGATCACGGGGCTGAACATCGCGTGCGCTGCGGCTGCGGCGCGGTGGGTGAGCGGAAATTCGGCGACCGTCGCGCCAATCATGCGGAACTTTTCGCGCGTCTCGCCATCGGGGTCGTCGTGGCTGCCGTAAACCACGCCCATGGCGTCAAAGGCCTCGGCCAAGCGGCACAGGCTGCGGGCAACTTCGGCCTTGGAATCCAGTGCAACCTGAATGGCTTCGGCCAATTCCTCTGGGGTCTTGCCACAGCGCCGCGCCCAATGGTCAAATTGCGTCGGGGCAAGCCGCGACATTTGGAAGCCTTCTTCCAGATGGTCGTTAAAAACCACATAGCCCACGCCAAACTGTTTGACAGTGTCGATCAAACGCTGGGTTTCACCGACCAAATGGGTTTCCGCGCGGATTTGCACGCGAAGATCGGTCATCATCTGTGGGCGGTAGGCCTGCACCGCGGCCAAGACGGTTTCGCAATGATCCGGCCCGCGTTGTGCGCCCTCCCAGCTCCAGCTTTGGGCAAGGTAGGCGGTGGTCACACCGTGGCTGGACGCCTCTCGATCGAAAGATGCCAGACCTGCGGCCAGCGGAAAAGGTGCGGTCGGGCGAGGATACATGTGGTGTTCAAAGCCGTCGCCATGAAGGTCGATGATGCCCGGCATGATCAAAAAGCCCCGCAGGTCGACCTCTGGCAGGGCGGCGCGGGTCAGTCGCCCGTCAGCCAAGCTGACAGAGCGCGCTTGCATCTCGCCATCGCGCAAAATTTGCGCGCCGGTCAAGCGCAGGGGGGGAAGAAAGGCTGACATCACACCATCCACCATAAATGATTCAACTCATCTAGCTGATTTGCGCAACAAAAACGTGACAGTTATTCTGGAACCACGGTTAAAGTGACGCGGTCGCCCGAAAACCATGAGGTGCCGAATTCCACCGGCCGGCCCTCGGCATCGACATTGATGGTGACTGACCGCAACAGGGGCGCGCCTTGGGGAAGGCGCAAATGGCCTGCCTGCACCCCATTGGCCAGCTTGGCCGTGAGCCGTGTCAAAGCGCGGGTGTAATCGGCTACGCCTGCATCGGCCAAAGCAGCGGTGATCGACCCCAATCGCGTCATGTCTTTGGGGAAATTTGGAAAACGTTCTGCGGGCAGAACTGATCGAAACAGCCCGATGGGCACGCCATCGGCCAAAGATATGCCTTCGATCAAATGCACCAAGCTGGACGGGGGCAGGGCCAGCGCCTCGGCCTCGTCCGCACTGGCGGGGCGGGTTTCAGTGCGCAGCATGCGCCTTGAAGGTGTGCGACCATTGGCCAGCACGTTTTGGTGAAACCGCACCCGCCGCCCCAGCGGATAATCGGTCGGCACAGATGTGACAAAGACCCCAGCGCCCCGCCTTGGCTGCACCAGACCCGCCTCGGCCAAGGCCCCAAGCGCGCGCCGCACCGTATGGCGGTTGACGCCAAAGCGCAGCGCCAATTGCGCCTCGGTCGGCAGTTTGGCGCCTTGGGCATAGGTGCCGGCGGCGATCTCTTCCTTGAGGGCAGCGGCGATAGAGGACCAAATCGGCGTGCGGGGCATTTGTTACACAATCTTCACTGGCGTTTCAGAAAAGGGGCGGGTAAGACTTGTCTAGTTGTATAGTATACTGGACAACTTCTCAAGATGTCGGATCTCATATGAACGCGCTTTCCATCGATACTGCAGCCCGCAAGGCTTGGATGGGCCTTTTGGCCCGCACCCAGCCCGCACACTTGGCCGCCTTTATGCCCGATTTGCCCGATCACGCCGTGCTGCGCGGCCCCGAAGTGGGGGCTGTGATGGTGCGCGGGCGGGTGGGGGGCACGGGCCAGCCCTTCAACTTGGGCGAGATGACTGTGACGCGCTGTTCGGTGCGTCTGGCCGATGGCGCGGTGGGCCACGCCCATGTGCAGGGCCGCGACAAGGCCCACGCCCTGCGCGCCGCCGTGGTGGATGCCCTGATGCAAACGACTGAGGCCGAAGCCGTTGAAAACCGCATCCTCGCGCCCCTGCGCACCACGGAAACTCAGGCCCGTAGCCTGCGCGCCACCAAGGCTGCGGCCACCAAGGTTGAATTTTTCACCCTTGTGCGTGGAGAAGATAAATGACCCCTGACGCTTTACTGGGCGGATTTACCGACGCGCCGCGCCAATCCGCCCGCGCTTTTCGCGCAGCACTTGAGGCCATGGCCCGCCCCGGCACGCTATGGCCGATCGAGGGCGCAGCCCCGCCCGCTCCGCTGTCGGTGGCGGCTGGCGTTTTGATCCTGACGCTGTGCGATGGGACCACGCCGCTCTATCTGGGCGCATCTTGCGACCAGCCCGTCGTGCGCGATTGGGTGACGTTTCACACCGGCGCGCCCTTGGTTGCGGTGCATGAGGCGCAGTTTGCCCTTGGCACTTGGGCAGATCTGATGCCGGTGGACCGCTTTGCCATTGGCCTGCCCGATTACCCCGACCGCGCGGCGACCTTGATTGTGGAAATGCCCGCGCTTGCCAACCAAGGCCCGCGCCTTACTGGGCCGGGGATTGCCACCGTGGCGCACCTTAGTCTGCCTGAAACGGCAGCCTTCTGCGCCAACCGCGCCCTGTTTCCGCAGGGCTTTGATACCTACCTCACCTGCGGCGGCCAAGTGGCTGGCCTGCCGCGCAGCACGATTGTGGAGGCTGTCTGATGTATGTTGCCGTCAAAGGGGGCGAAAAGGCGATTGATGCGGCCCATGCGTGGCTGGCCGAAGAGCGGCGCGGCGACACATCGGTGGCCGAACTGTCGGTGGCGCAGATTCGCGAGCAACTGGCCTTGGCCGTCAACCGCGTGATGGCCGAAGGTTCGCTTTACGATCCAGACCTTGCAGCCCTTGCCATTAAACAAGCGCGCGGCGATCTGATTGAGGCGATCTTTCTGATCCGCGCCTACCGCACGACCTTGCCGCGCTTGGGGGCATCAACCCCCGTGGAAACCGCGCAAATGGCCATGTGCCGCCGCATTTCGGCGACGTTCAAAGACCTGCCGGGCGGGCAGATCTTGGGCCCAACCTTCGATTACACCCACCGCCTTTTGGATTTCAAACTGGCGGCCGAGGGCGAAGTGCCCACTGCCCCCACCGCCCCCGCCAGCCTTGACGCTGTGCCGCATGTCACCGCGATGCTCAACCGCGACGGCTTGATCCAGACCGAGGCTGAGGGCAATGATACCCCGCCTGATCTGACGCGTGAACCCATGGAACTGCCCACCACGCGCCCGCTGCGCCTGCAAGCGATCACGCGGGGGGATGAGGGGTTTATCCTGTCAATGGCCTATTCCACCCAACGCGGCTATGGCCGCACCCATGCCTTTGTCGGCGAATTGCGCATCGGCACGGTGGCGGTTGAAATGGACATTCCCGAACTGGGCTTTTCAGTCGAGATTGGCGAGGTTGAACTGACCGAATGCGAAACGGTCAACCAATTCAAGGGATCAAAAACCGAACCCCCGCAATTCACGCGCGGCTACGGCTTGGTCTTTGGGCAGACCGAGCGCAAGGCGATTGCCATGTCCTTGGTTGACCGCGCTTTGCGCTGGAAAGAGTTGGGCGAAGATAACACAGGCGCGCCGGCACAGGATGAGGAATTCGTTTTGATGCACGCCGACAACATCCAAGCCACCGGCTTTTTGGAACATATCAAACTGCCTCATTATGTGGATTTTCAGGCCGAATTGGAACTGGTGCGCAAACTGCGGCGCGAGGCTTTGGCCCATGGGGAGGCCGCAGAATGACAGACCAAACCGCCTATAACTTCGCCTATCTGGATGAGCAAACCAAGCGGATGATTCGCCGCGCCATCCTGAAAGGGGTCGCCATCCCCGGCTATCAGGTGCCCTTTGCCAGCCGCGAAATGCCAATGCCTTACGGCTGGGGTACGGGCGGGGTGCAGGTGACCTCGGCCTGCCTTGTTCCAGAAGACCGCCTGAAGGTGATCGACCAAGGGGCCGATGACACGACCAACGCCGTCTCGATCCGCCGCTTTTTCCAGCGCACGGCAGGGATCGAAGTTACCGAAGCCACGGCAGACGCCACCGTCATTCAAACCCGCCACCGCATTCCCGAAACGCCCCTGACCGAGGGGCAGATTTTGGTCTATCAGGTGCCGATCCCCGAACCCTTGCGCTTTTTGGAACCGCGTGAAACCGAAACGCGCAAGATGCATGAGTTGGAAGATTACGGCCTGATGCATGTGAAACTGTACGAGGACATCTCGCGCCATGGGCAAATCGCCACGGCCTACGACTATCCTGTCAAGGTTGAAGGGCGCTATGTGATGGACCCTTCGCCGATCCCGAAGTTTGACAATCCCAAACTGGGGGGAAATGCCGCGATTCAACTGTTTGGCGCCGGCCGCGAACAGCGCATCTATGCGCTGCCGCCTTATACTCAGGCGATCTCGCTGGATTTTGACGATTACCCTTTTACAGCATCGAAGGCTGATCACGCCTGCGACCTGTGCGGTGCGCCTGACAGTTATTTGGACGAGGTGATCACCGATGACCAAGGCAGCCGGATGTTTGTTTGCTCGGACACCGATTTTTGCGGCAGCCGTCGTGCGGCGGGGCATATCGGCCCGATGGGCACGCCGAGCGCAGGGGGCTGATGTGAATATGAGTATTTTGGCCAAGATGAAAATGCAGCCTTTGCTGTCGGTGCGCGATCTGGCGAAGTTTTACGGCGGGCGGATTGGCTGTGCGGATGTAGGCTTTGACCTGTATCCCGGCGAGGTCTTGGGGATTGTGGGCGAAAGCGGGTCGGGCAAGTCGACGCTGCTATCGTGCCTTGCGGGGCATCTGGCCCCCGATCGGGGCGAGGTGATCTTTGACACCAAAGAGGGCCTGCGTGATACCGTGCTGATGGCCGAGGCCGCGCGGCGGCGCTTGGCGCGGACCGATTGGGCATATGTGCACCAAAACCCGCGCGACGGGTTGCGCATGGGGGTTTCGGCGGGTGGGAATGTCGGCGAAAGGCTGATGGCCGTTGGGGCGCGGCATTATGGGCAAATTCGGGACGCGGCCGTGGATTGGTTGGGCCGCGTGGAGATTGCCGCCGACCGGGTGGATGACCGCCCCAGCGCCTTTTCGGGCGGCATGCAGCAACGCTTGCAAATCGCGCGCAATCTGGTCACCGGCCCGCGCCTTGTGTTCATGGATGAACCGACCGGCGGGCTTGATGTCAGCGTGCAGGCGCGGTTGCTGGATTTGCTGCGCGGCTTGGTGCGCGAGATGGGGCTTTCGGCGATTATCGTCACGCATGATCTGGCGGTGGTGCGGTTGCTCGCCGACCGGTTGATGGTGATGAAAGGTGGCTATGTGGTGGAACAGGGCCTGACCGATCAGGTGCTGGATGATCCGCAGCACGAATATACCCAGCTTTTGGTCTCCTCGGTTTTGCAGGTGTGATGTGATCACGATTTCCAACCTTTCCAAAAGTTTTACCCTGCACAACCAAGGGGCGGCCGTAATTCCTGTGATGACGGGGGCCAATCTGGGGGTGGCACCCGGCGAATGCCTTGGGCTTGTCGGGGCATCGGGGTCGGGCAAGTCGACGTTGATGCGGATGATCTGGGGCAATTATCTGGCAGCGTCCGGGTCTATCATGGTGGGTGATGTGGATGTGGCCAAGGCCGCACCGCGTGAGATCATCACGCTGAGGCGCGGCACATTGGGTTATGTCAGCCAGTTCTTGCGCGTGGTGCCCCGAGTGCCCACGATGGATGTGGTGGCCGAACCGCTGCTGACGTTGGGGGTTCCGGCAGAAGAGGCGCGGGCGCGGGCCATGGCCCTTTTGGCGCAACTGAACATTCCCGAGCGGCTGTGGTCTCTCTCGCCCACCACGTTTTCAGGCGGCGAGCAGCAGCGCGTCAACATCGCGCGCGGCTTTGTGCATCCCTATCCGGCCCTGTTGTTAGATGAACCCACCGCCAGCCTTGACCTTGTCAACCGCGAGGTGGTCTTGACCCTGATCGAGGCCGCCAAAGCGCGCGGTGCCGCCATCATCGGGATTTTCCATGATGAGCAGGCCCGCGCACGCCTGTGCGACCGACTGGTGGATGTCACGCAATTCACCCCAAAGGTGGCATAGTGTCGGGTCGCGTCTTTGCCGTGGTGGGCCCGTCAGGTGCGGGCAAGGACACGTTGCTGGCCGGTGCCGTGGCGGCCACTCGTGCGCTGCACTGGGCGCGGCGGGTGATCACAAGGCCACAGGTTGCTGGGGATGAGCCTTTTGAAGGGGTAAGCCCGCAGGAGTTTGATTTTCTAAGCCAAGCCGAAGCCTTTGCGCTGGAATGGCCCGCCCACGGCCTGCGCTACGGCATCCGCAAGACCGAGTTTTCTGGCTTGGGGCAGGGGACAGATGTGGTTTTTAACGGCTCGCGCGCGGCCCTGCCTTTGGCGTTAGAGCGGTTTCCAAACCTAACGGTGCTGCGCATTTCAGCCCCATCCAAGGTGCTTGCCGAACGTCTGGCTGCACGGGGGCGCGAAACCATGGCTGAGATCGAAGCCCGCTTGGCCCGCGCCTCTTACGAGGTGCCAGAAGGCTTGCCCGTGATCGACATCGCCAATGACGCAACACCCGAGGTGGGCATCGCGCGGCTTTTAGCCGCCCTTCAGGCCAAAGTGGTGCTGTGAAGCAGATGAAAGCGGCCATCCTCCGCCTCGCCGAACAGGCAAAGCGCGCTGACGCGGAAGGGCTGCGGCAGGACCGGCGCGAAATGTTGTGTGGCCAAGGGCAGAAGGGCTGCGTGATCTTGGGGCGACAAGTGGCCCGACAGAGTCAAATGAAAGCGGAACTCTTCCATGACGTAGGGATAGCCGTAAAGGTCAAGCAGCTCGCGCTGACGTGGTGTCAGACGTTCGGGTCTGCGGCGAGCAATCTCGGCCTCGGTCAGGGGCGCGCGCAGCGGGTCAAGCTCGGCCACAACCCGCGCCGCCAGATCGCCAAGGGCGGTTTGATCGCCTTGGGGTACCAGCGCCAAGAACCCTTCCAAGTTCAACATTTGCAGACCTGGCATCGTGACAGCGGGAAGCGTTTGGGCCATCTGCGCCATGGCTGCCAGCAGGTCATCGACACTGGCCCCTTGCACCAGCCGGAAGGGCGGCTTGATCGTGCCATGAAAGCCGTATTTGCGGGGATCAGCCGTCATAGCCGCCAGATCAAGCACCAGTTCGGGCTGAACTACAGCGCGTCCCGTGGCCGGATCCCAGCCCAGCCAAGCGGCGGCGGCTTGGGCAAAGGGTCCCTCTTCGGGCGCGTAGTAGACGGCGTAGCGTTTCATCTTTTCCATGGGGCCCCACCTAGCGTAATTTTGTCACATCTGTGTGACGACCCGCTGGCAGGGCTGCAAGATCCCTTAATCTGAAAGCCCAAAAATGTCCGATACGATCCTTGCCAATGCCACACTTGTTCTGCCCGACGAGGTAATCAAGGGATCGCTGCGCCTGTCAGGCGGCCTGATCACGGCGATCGATGCGGGTGGTTATGTGCCCGCTGGCGCGGAAGATTGCTGCGGCGATCTGGTTATGCCCGGCTTGATCGAATTGCATACAGATAATCTAGAGCGCCATATCGAACCGCGCCCCAAGGTACAATTTCCCCATGTAGGTGCGATTTTGGCCCATGACGGTGAGTTGGCCTCGACCGGGATTACCACTGTGTTTGATGCACTTCGGGTGGGGTCGATTGTGTCAAAAGACAAGGCCAGCTACGGCGAATATGCTCGTCTTTTGGCGGATGAAATTTTGGCCCTGCGCCACACGGGGGCCCTGCGGATCAACCACCTGTTGCATCTGCGGGCCGAGGTGTGTTCAGAAACGCTGATCGCCGAACTGGCCAAGTTCGGCCCGCAAGATGGCATCGGCATCGTCAGCCTGATGGACCATACCCCCGGCCAACGCCAATTTCGCAATCTGGACCAATTGCGCAACTATGTGCGCGGCAAACATGGATTGAGCGAGGAGGAATTTCTGAATCATGTCGCCAGCCAACAGGCGATCTCGGACCGTCTGGGGGCCCAACACGAGGCCGCAGCCGTGGCCGAAGCCCGCCGCTTTGGTGCGGTTTTGGCCAGCCATGATGATACAACCGCCGGTCAAGTTGCGATCTCCTCCCGCCATGGGGCGACCTTTGCCGAGTTTCCTACCACCATTGAGGCGGCACAGGAATGTCGCACGCGGGGCATCCATGTGATGATGGGCGCGCCAAATCTGATCCGGGGTGGGTCGCATTCGGGCAATGTGGCGGCCAAGGATCTGGCGCGATTGGATCTTTTGGATATTTTATCGTCAGATTATGTGCCCTCAGCCCTGCTGGCAGCGGCATTGATGCTGGGAGATCAATGGGGTGATCTGCCGCGCGGGGTGGCCACGGTGACGCAGGCCCCCGCACAGGCCACGGGCATGACCGATAGGGGACGGTTGCAGATTGGCCTTCGCGCTGATGTGATCCGCGTGGCACGCTTGGCGCAGGCTGCGGCGGTGCGCGGGGTTTGGGTGGGTGGTCGCAGGGTGGCCTAGTGGGTCGTCACAAAAATCTTGTGGTGCCAGAGAAATGGTCACGGGTTTAAGGTTTCATTCCCCAAAATTGCTCAAGGCGATCCGGGGACCTTCTTAGGTGGGAGGTCGGCTTTCGTCCGGCCGGACCAGATGTTGGGCACCCTTGCAAAGTGGCATTCCTTTTTCGTAGCAATCAAAAAGTGGCCCTTGATGTCTACTGAAATCAAAATATCCCATAAATCGCTGACCTGCGCACCACGCTCTTCCCGGATTGAACTGAAAAGTCGATGCCAAGATCAAATCTGTAAGGCGCAAGCGCACCGGCGTCTGCCTTTAAGAATTCAGTCAGAGCTGGCGAAAAGCCGTTTTCATGTGCAAATTGAAGTGTCCGACGCACATCAACCCGTGAAAAATACACGGCACTCGATATGGCCTTGCGAGATATGACGAATATTTCTTCATCGTAACGGCCAGGTGCAAGCGGTTCTGGCAGGTTGGGCAGATCACAAAGGTCTTTTAACAATTCTGCACGATCCAAGGCGCTGCGGTAGAACCGATAGTCATTCTTCCTTTGCCGCAGTTTTCCGTCCCAGACTTCAGAAACTCCAGCGCTGATAGTGCCTCCTTCATGTTCAAAATATAGGTCGACAGATCCAATTTCGCCGGTTTTTAGCGCAGTGCTGTCAAACTCGACGGAGAACATAAACCAAGGCCAACGATCCCCAGCCGCAAGCCCCGGGGCTACGAGTTCGGGAAGGCATTTTGCCAAGTCCGAAATGCCTAAACGGCGATCATCGCGCCCATAATCATAGAAATATAGTTCCCAAGAAACGATCCCATCTGTCGATTTTATTCCCCAAACGGTGTTGAACTCCCCCCAGCACGCTTGAATACGGGTGAAAATGCTAAGAAGACGCCGCCCCGCCAGTGAATCTGGGAGGGACTTCAGCAAAACGGCAGACTGCAGCAAGGTCGTCTTTTCAGGGACAACCACCGGCTCGTAATCCCATTGGCAGAAATCACGGAATGGGTCGTCATGCCTTCGAAAAGCTTGGTTCATTTTCATGGCACTTTCTTGGTTGGACATCTGCAAATGGTCACAAAACGCCCATTTGGTGTCATGCCGACTGGTCAAGTGCAACCTTCTGTCGGAACGGCGCATCTTTTAACCGACATGCCCAAAAGGGATTGATCTGTCATGGCAAGATCGCCTGACGAGGCTTGCAGATCAAGCGTTTTTTCCCCTTCGTTGCGGCATAAGAAGCCCGGAAAATACTATGTCAGTGTGATGGTAAAACGCGCCACCACAGCGTCTTGGCCCTCAATGATCATGTTTTGAACCCTGACCGAACAAGGCAAGACGACTATGCAAGACATAAACGAAACGATATGCTCAAAACTGCGGATCGATTGGTCCTTGGACAAGCTGCAGCGTTCCAGAAATTTATCGCGAATAGGGCTATGGATGGACATGGACGAAGTGGCAAACTTTCTGACGATCTTGAGAAAAAGCCATGACGCAGGCTTGCCAGAAAATGCGCTTGAACGCTTGCGCGACGGTTCGGCCGATGTTGTCTTGGTTGACGGTGTTTTTAGCCAAGACATTTGCGCCGCGATGGTAGATGCGCTTGAAAAAACCCCCACTTTATTTGAGGTTACAGAGTTTCCTGGTCCATTCCGCTCGTTCTTTTATGGCCGCAACTTGAATCTCAACGATCCCGATCTTGACGACTATTTCAACGCAGCCAAGCGTTTCGAAACTGATTTGTTGCGTTTTGGTGCGTGTTTTGGAGTTGACATAGCAGCGCGCCTTGTGGCCGTTTTGACCGAATTGGACAGGGGTCACACGTTTGAGGCTGCCCCCGGCCCAGGCTTCAGCAGGCATTTTTTTACTACATTTCGGGGTCATAGGCCTGGGGGTTATATTCCGGCGCATTTCGACAACGAGCAAAGCTTTAGACCCAGCTACCGCTACATCGCCGAAGCTACGGAAGGGGATATTTTATCATTCGTTGTGACCCTTGCCGAAGCAGAGGCAGGCGGCATGCTGGAACTTTACGACCTTTTGGCGAGCGATCTTGGGGGCGAACACCGCAATGATGACGATCTCGCCCGCAAGCCGGATTTGAGTAAGCTAAAGTCTCACTTGGTTCATGTTCCAGCCGGTTCCATGGTAATTGTGCGCTCGGGAAGGCGGCTTCACAGAGTGGCGCCGGTTGAAGGGTCACGCACGCGGTGGACGCTTTGTAGCTTTATGGCTTGCGCAAAGACCGGTGGCAGAAACTTTTGTTGGGGATGAACCTAGCTTATTTCGACAACCTTTTAGCTGCATATAGCCGCGGGATCGTGTCTGATCATGTGCATCTGGGCCTTTTCAGCGATAAAGTTGAAGGTCATCCGCTGGCTGTGGCGCAAGAATTGATGACTTTGCGTCATGTAGAGCTGCTTGATGTGAAGGATGGTGATAGCGTTGTTGATGTGGGCTGTGGACTTGGCGGAACGTTAAGATGGATCGATGCCCATTTTGAAAGAGTTCACCTGACCGGCGTGAATATTGACCAACGTCAGATCGATGCCGCAAGGGGTGGTGCTTGGCGCAAAATTGTAGATTTTCAACTTTGTGATGCAGCAGGTTTTTCAAAAGCCCGCGTCCAGTGGGCTGATCGGATAATATCAATTGAGGCTATGTTTCACTTTCCTGATTTGTCGGGCTTTTTTTCGGCATCGGCACGGGCCATGCGGTCAGCCGGTAAGATGGTGGCCAGCACGATCCTGTTCAAAGAAGATGCAAACCCCCAGTCAGTGGCCACTGTATGTGCGGGTTTTTCCCCTTGGCCCAATCCAAAACTTCAATTGGCTGATCTTTGCGAACAGGCAAAGGTATCAGGATTGAAGGTCGTTCAGGTTGAAGATCTCGCCCATTACTGCCTGCCAAGCTTTGAGTGGATGTGCCCACCTTGTCCTGCTGACATTACCGATGATCCGGTTATTGAATTGCGCCGCATTTTCGAGGCGGGAGAGGCATCCTATCCGTTGCTTGTTCTTTTGCCCGCATGATCGCCCCGATGAGGTGCATTGGGAGACTTAACGGCGCGTTTGCTGCGCCACAGTCCGTTTGGGAACCGCTTCTGGGTGGGTGAGATGCTGCTGATGTTTTAGTTTAATGATGGGCGTTGTTGGGTCAATGCTATGGTGTGGCCTTTGGCTGTTTGATGTTTTCGAGGCTCTATTGGTTGAGGAATTTGCGATGGACGGACCCATTGAAACGCTGGAAACAAGCGTTTTGCTCGGGCGGTGCCCAGAGCTGCACGAGGGCGACTCAAGAGCGCCGTGCCCGTGAAGCATTATGTATTATCATCCTCTGGGAAGCCGTAAAGGGTAACAAAGGGTACTCCATCGGCCGATACGCCTAAGGCGACGTGGCAAAGTGGTGCAGCCAAAAGCCGATCTATGGAGGCCGCTGTTTGGCCTAAACTCTCCAAAAGCTTTGAGATCGCAGCCAGAGCTTCATTCGAAGCGGCCTCATCTGCAAAGTTGAAATCCAAGGAACGACGATTTGTGCCGTCCTCGGTTACCAAAAGGGTTGAGTAATCGGTTGACCCAAAGACGATTGCGCGGCTCAGCCTGAGCGCAGGGGGCTTGAACCAGTCTGGTAGGCCCAGTGATGCGATCAGTCGATCGGCGTCGGCCTCAGTCGCCAAGGGGATGGTGTGGTAGCGGTTAAGATGTAGGCCACCCTTTGCGGCCTTTAGGGCAATGAAGGTCAAGGCAGGGTCACTGGGCGTGCCTGTGACCAGTTCCAGATACACTTTCCGAACGGGCAGGCGATCGGCACCCGACGATGGGTCCAGCCCAAAATGTACCATCTCGCAAATGTCGATCCAAGGCCGCAATGCGCCTGCCTGATGGCCAAGAAACGCCTCGGCGGTCTTTAGAAAGGTGGCGGATGCGCTTGGTGCGAAGGCCGATTGGGGCAGAGTGTAAAGGCGCCGACCGTCGGACAGACCCGTAGAACTGACCTTCACAGAAGCGGCACGCAATGGCTTTCCTGGCAACAGGTTTAGGAGGGCCTGTTCGCCTTCGGGGATGCCTGTCATCTTGCCGCAGCCTGATGTACCGAAGGATAGCACGAAGCAAATGGTTTAATTTGAACTGAGAGGTGACAGATACGCCGAACCATTGGTGCCTTGTCCTTTTCGCGAAAATTCCAGCGTGCTCGGTGACAAGGCGCAGAGCCGATCTTAGTGTATTTTTGGCACCTGGTCTATCGTCTTCATGTGGTCTGGACCTTGGCGCGGTGGTGCAGAGTGTTGATTAGACAGGCCAAAGTTGGGGTGCTGCGACTGTCGTTCGATCAGGATTTATGCTGCTTGCCTGCGGAAGAATCAAGCCGCTTAAGGGGTCGTCTTGATAGGCGATGGCCAAAAGGTCTGGTTGTTAAACTCGCGGACGACTTCAAACGAACAGAATTCGACCTTGAGGGTGACCCGCAGTTTCCAGCAGAACGGTTATCCCCAACCCAGATCAGTACACCATAAAAAGCACTGCTGCGGCTTAAGGCTGTGCCTCCACACAGGGGGCGCACCTGAAGCGGGGTGTCGCAAATGTATTACCCTTTAGTTTAAAATTATTAAAACTAAAGAGTAATTTTCGTATCAAAAATACAAATATATCCGATAGAAAACACTTATGGCTCTTTAAAAACGTGCCCCACGGTACACACGCTTAGCCAGAATCTTTCACACCAGGCCGCACCACGACGAAAGCGGTAAGTTTTTTGGATCCTCCTTGGATGGGTGGGCGCATTGTCTTACTTTTGTTAGCAAATTTGGTAGTAGACAAAGCCAAAGCCCCTTTTAAATTCTTGACTTTGCAGATAGACACAAGATGGCGATTTCGTTACGTTCATTGTGTGCCGGTCGCTCGGAGTTTTAGAATGCAAATGACCAGATCGAACTTTGGTTCTATTTTGAAACTGACTGGAAACAGGAAGGCCAGGCGCGCTCAGTCACGGAAGCTTGGTGCCAAGGCGCTTAGATCAAACGAAAGTTTGACAACGTATGTTCTTGATCCGTTAGAGCCCCGCATTCTCATGGATGCTGCGCCGACGTCGCTTTATCTCTCAACAATTTCTGGCGCAACGACGGCCGGGGCGGTTAGCGCAACTGTTAGCCTGACAGGCGCGGGTGGAATTTATAGCTACAACGTTTACGACAGCGGGCAGGCTTTGCTTACCAGCGGTCAGATTGCGAGCACGAGTGAGCTGAAAATTTATGGCGGTGACGGCAATGATACGATCACGCTGAAGTTTGGTGCAGGCTTCGATGCTGGGTCTGGATTTGGCGTATCGTTGGATGGCGGGGCAGGAAACGACGCACTTGTTTTTGGAACGTCTTCCGTAGGCTTCCTTGGGAGTTTGAGCCTTTCGGGAGAGACTGTATCTGTAACAAGTGGCATCGGATCTTCGGGTTCTAGACTACAGGACGTCACAATTACAGCCAGCGCGTCGAATGGGGTCGATCAGTACGGTTCTGCCTCTGCGTCAAGCACGATCACGGTTGCCAATTCTATCTTTGCGACAGGTGTGGTCAGTCTTGGGGCGACAGCCTTTGTTTCGGGAACTTCAAATTTTACTGGAATTGCGCCCGACAATTCGCAAATCGTGTCTGTGGCCGCAAATATCTCTGTCGCTGACGGCGTTACGATCGATGCCGGTTCCATCAGCATCGTCACAAGTTCTAGCGCGAATTTGGCATCGAAGACCGAAAATCGCCTTTTGTTTGTTGCGACGGAAACTGTTTCGTCGACGTCGCGGGTCGCAATTGGCGCAGGCACGCATCTGCTTAGCTCGGCGGCTGATGGTATCACGATTTCGGCTACGGATGACACGGACGTAACAGTGGAAGTTTCGGCGTTCGAGATTTCCTTGTTGAATAAGGCATTGTTTGATATCAATGCGTTGTCCGTAGACCTTAGTGTCACAAAATCGGTTGGCGTTGCCATCGGTTCGTCGGATTCAGCCAAGTCTATAGCGTATTTGACGGCTTCGGGTGATGGGGGGATCTCTGTGTCAGCCCAAGCTGGCGGATCTGTCGTCTCAAAGGTCAATAGCAGCTTCTTGGGGATATCTCAGGTTGCTGTGTCCGCAGCGATTGGATCCGGCGGGGTTCTGGTTGACGTGAATCGCGCTGCGCTTGTTGCTGGGGGCAAGATTTCGGCCGCCGCTGAAGACAGCACTTCGGTTGACAACATAGCAATGATTGCCATGACGACGGCGGCGCTGGATGTTGGTGTAACCGTAGCGGCCTCATCCGTTACCGCGGGTACTGGTATTGCCGCGACCGCGGCAAGTGAAGCGCACTATACGGCCACTGCGAGTTTTATCGGCACCGACAAGGTGCAGTTCACCCCCATTTCAGTAAATTTTAAAGCCGCATCTTCGATCAACAAAATCACCGGCAATGTGGCAGCGGTTGTATCGGCCAGTACGCTTGTGGCCACAACAGGGGCGATTGACCTTACGGCTACGGATGCGCGTTGGCTGGTGTCAAATACCATTGCACGTCAGGATATTGATTCCACACTCGCCACGCTCATGTTTGGCAGCACAACCAATATGGCGGCCAGCGCCACGCTGAGTGTCAACGCGCTGCTCGGCAAGGTCTCGGCCGATATGGTCTCGTCCTTTGTGACGGCGACGGCGGGGGATGTGACGGTATCGGCAGATCTTGCCATTTTCCTTGATGCCAGAACCGTGGCGGCCGTGATGCAAACTGGCGGATCGGGCGCCGCTGCCGGGTTTTCCATCGCCCAGAACTATGTAGGTTATGATGTTAAAAGCATCGCCGCCCAGACAATCAGCGCGATCTTTGGATATAATTGGGGTATCGAAGAAAACATTTACACTGTGAATGCTAGTATTCGAGACAGCCAAGTTATCTCGGGTGCAGAGGTCAAGGTTGCGGCGAGTAATACCGGCAAGTTCAATGCGACAGTCTCAAACATAGCGACAAATGCGGCTGTAATGCCCTTTGGGGCGCAGGCAAGTTCTGCCCTTGGGTTTGTGATTTCATCGACGAAAATTGCCACCTCTGTTCGGGCTGTTTTGGAAAATGACGTGACGTCTAGGACCGTTTCAGCGGCCACAGGCGTCAGTGTCACCGCATCAAACACTGCAGATATTGCAGCCAATGCAAGGGTCTACTCCTCTTCCTTGGCGTCAACCGATGGGGGCGCTAGCTGGGCCAACAACTTGATCGGTATTTTGGCACCAGCAGATTTTCGCACGACCGGCGCAGGTGGCAAGACATTTACCGGCCCAGACGCATTTTCGTTGACTGAGGTTGAGACCGGCCCGCAGAGCGTTCGTTTCGGCGACCGTGTGCATTTGCTGCCGACCTATAAGGATGGAAGGGCAACCGGCCAATTAGGACGCGGTACGCAGGGTTCCATCTACCGGTACTTCGGACCAGCCTCTGACCTTGTTGATTTGAGAAATACAGATTTCACCAACTTAGACTTGTGGCGCGAAGAACGTGAAACTGCCACCATTCCAGCCGGTCTAAGTTTTGGCCCGAACACTTCGACAGCCTTCGGCGGGCTTGTGGTGCGCAATGATGTGAAGGGCGACACTACGGCTGAAGTTCTGAAGGCCAATATCGGAATGGATCCCAACAATCCGCTAGTTCCAAATGCCGTCAACACGACGGGCGGGCTTACGGTGTCTGCAGTTCAGGCGGGTAGCTTGACGAGCGTGTCGGATGTGTCTGTTTTCAGCAAGGGCACAGGCGGTGTGGCCGGCGAAGGTCTAAGCGTGGCCATTGGCGGCATGTTCGTGATGAACTCAGTCTTGGGGACCGCGACGGCCCGTGTTTCTGGAAGCACGGTCTTTGTCTTGGGTGACTTGGACGTCACGGCTGAAAACAGTATAGGGCTTGTCGGCACCCTTAAGAACGGGTTGACCACCGACCAGTTCGGCGCGGCACTTGTGGTTGCGATCAACAGTGTCGGCTACGCACCAACCGATTTGTTCAATGCCACTTGGGACACACTGGTTGGAAACGGGGGCACCAGCCTGCAGGCAGATGCTGCCGTGGCCGAAGTGATCGTATCAACTCTGACCGCCACCGCTATTTCCGTGACGGCCACCAATTCATCGTCTTTGGATGCTCTTATCACTTCGGATGTCGGTGCCGCGGCAAGTGCGCAGATAATGTCGGCGGGCACCGGGGCAGCCAGTGGCGTGATGGCGTCAAACAGCCTTGCAGGCAAGGCACGGGCGACTGTGGATCTGCTGGGCGGCAAAACCGTCACTGCGACGGATGGCGGGGTGATCGTCGCCGCCTATGATGAAACCCACCTGACGTCACTTACCCAACTTGTCACCACGGCACAGGGATCGGGTGATCTGGGTGCGGGCGCAGTTGGCCGTGTGATCGAAAACATTTTGAACCGCTATGATTTCACATCCTTTTCGGGATCTAGAACGCTGACCTTCGGCGACATGGTCTATATCGGATCGAACGGCGGCTTGCTTAAGGGGAAGCTGTATCTATTTCTGGGCGAAAGCAAAGACGACGTCGATCTTTCTGTGATGGCAAACTACGCGGATCTGGGTTTATGGCGAGAAATCACCTCTGCTACGGCTGCCGCGACGAGCCTCGGCCAGCAAATTGCTAAGTTAATCCTACCCCCATCCGTTAACGTATCAGGGGCAGCCTTGATCTCGCGCAATCGGACCGAGGCGGGTGCCCAGGCCCAAATTCGAGACGGTACGGTCACGGCGACCGGGACGATTTCTGTAGAAGCCTTTGAAAATGCGACCCTGTCAGCGCAGGAATCGTCAGAGGTTGAAGCCTACGACGAGGGTGGTGTTGCAATTGGGGGGATCATCGCCAGCAATACTTTGCTGAGTGCGGCGGACGCCACGATCTTGCGCGCAACGGTGACATCCTCTGCCGGGGGTGTGTCGGTGCTTGCGCGTAACACGTCGGTTGTCACGGCTTCGGTGACGTCTAAAATCACGTCAGATGGCTCTAGCGTCGGCTTGGTCATCGCCTTCAACGCGGTGGGCGTTGATGGTGGAAATATATTTAAGATGGGCGCTGATGCGCTGTTGGGATCAGGCTTTACAGCGGTCGAAATCCCCGTTGGTGCCCACGCCCTGATCCGTGACAGCAAGGTCACCGCTTACGATTCGATTGACGTGATTGCGGACACCCGCGACGTGATCAGCCCAGATCTTGGACGGTTCGGTGTTTCCGCGCAGATGTTTGATGACATGCTGCCCGACGTCGATGGCAACTTGGATGAGGCCCGCGTCACTGCAGCCCAACTTGCGTTTAATGCTGCTTTGACGGGCCTTAAGCAGACCTATGAGGGTACACTTTCGGTTGAAGCTCTTGTTCCAGCCCAAATATGGCTTTTGTCTGACGAGGTTGGCAACACGTGGCGCGTTGAACTTACCGCCCTTGGTGCAGTTCAACTTGTTCGGGTGAATTTGATTGATTCCGTTGTCGGCAACGAAGTTGCAGCGGCTAAGAGTGGCCTGCCTAACCCGTTTGAGTCTGTGAGTGATCCGTTTGGCGACGTCGGTGTTGCGGGCGGAGGTATTTTAAGCTCCAATCGCATTGCAAGTTCCACAACGGCCAAAATCGAGCGGACGATTACGCCGAGCGTTGCGTTGACGTCTGCCAATTATGTGACATCTGAAGCGGGCGACGTGACCGTTAGTGCGACTGACACTGCTAATATCCGAGCGACCACATCCATCGCTGCCTCTTCGGTGGTTACGACCAACCTGGATGCTGCGCGAGATCTGGCCTTAGCTTTAAGCGCAAAGAACTATAAGTACACCACACAGTCGGGATCGCAGTCATTTTCCTATGGCGATCTGCTGTATATTGATGCTTCGATTGCCGATACAATCACCCCTACAAATATGATTCAGGCTGGGTCTGTCTATCGGTTTGAAGGCGTTGGTGGCACGAAGAATTTCTCAAAACTAAGTTATGAAGAATTGTCCGATTCGAACAATTGGGTGCGTATCAACGGCAATGTGGATGTGGCTGGTGTTTTGTTTCCCTCGTTGGGGAACCTTGCTAACTCTAACGCGCGCGCGATTGGCGCGATAATTGTGATGAACGACGTCAAGGCGGGGGCCACCGCTTTAATCGATCATGTTGGAATTAGCGCTGGGAATGACGTCACGGTCACTGCAGAATCAAAGGCCGCCCTGATCGCACGCGTTGACGCGACAGTACAGTCTTCGGGCGGCAGTGCTTGGGGCAGTGGGATGTCGCTGGCGGTGAATGGCCAGATTGCAACCAACCTCGTTCAAAACTCGGCCTCGGCCTCTATCACCGACAGCAAGGTGTACCGCGGTGGTGACGTTGTCGTGCTGGCAGACCAGGGCGCTGTGCTGGATGCCCGTGTGATTTCGTCGACTGAAACTACCTCTGTCGGCGTTGGGATCACGCTGGCGTTCAATTCAATCGGCTGGCAGGCATCCAACGTTCTTTACAATGCGCTGGATGTGTTGATCGGGGATCCGATGTTATCGTCGCTGATTGCAATTCCAGGGGCAGGGGCTACCGCGCAGATCCTTCGGTCGGAGATTTTGGCCCTTTCGGGGGTTGCCGGGGGCACCAGTGTTGAGGCAATTTCGTCTAGCCGCATCAATGCCACGGTTTCGAATTCGATATCCTCGGTCGCAACAGCGATGTTTAACGCGGAAGGTTCTTCCACGGGCATGGTGCTTGTGTCGAACAAAACGGCCGGAGACACAAAAGCCCTGATTGACACCGCGACCGTTATTGCGACGGGAGATGTTCGGGTTCTAGCCTCTGACATTCAAGAAATTCACTCCAATTCCTCGATCTCGTCCAAATCTGAAACTGCGAACGACGGCGGGACAACCGCCATGCAAAGTGCCCTGAATAGTGGCACGCCGACCGATTGGGCGGCCACCGTCGGCGGGCCGTCCCAGCCTGTTGGGCTGCGGTTTGGCGACAAGGTGCGCGTGACGGATGCGGGTGTGGTTCTGATCTATGACTACATGGGCGAGACAGCCCTACCAAGCGACCCGCTCACGGACCTCAGCGCCCAGAATTATGCGGAAGATCTTGATTATTGGCGGGTTGAACCGGGCAATGCGCTGCTGAACACCGGCCTGAACGTGACGGAAAGCGGTTCTAATTCTATCGGGATCATTATGGTCCTGAATGATTTGCGCACGACAGTTCTGGCCGAGATAGTAAGCTCTACCGTGGTGGCAACAGACGGTTCGGTCAGTGTCGACAGCAGTCTGGCGTCGTTGCTGGATGCGACTGTTGATGCCGAGGTGACTTCTGCGGGTGGTTCGGCCATCGCCGGCGGCGGCGACAACGCGGCTTGGGGTGGAGCTGCCGCTACCAATACAGTCATGGGCGGCGCAAGTTCATTCATATCGGCGTCAAGCGTGACCGCCACAGGGGCCGATGCCGGCGATGTGTCGGTGACGTCAAGCAATTCGGCCGAGTTGATTGCCACTACGGCCTATAACGCAGAAACGGGCGGAGGTGGCGGCGCGACACTGGCTTTCAACTCGGTCGGTTGGAAACCTTCGAACCTGTTGTTCAATGCGGTTGACACGCTTATCGGGCAGTCAGCTTTGGGCAATACCAGTCCGGTTGATGCCACAGCACAGATTACAAATAGCGATGTGACGGCTTTTGGCAGTATCACTGTTTATGCTGTTGATATTGCAAGTATAACGGCGGATACTTCAAACGCCACCTCGGCGGCTGGGGGCATTCCACAAGCAGACGAGGCGGGCTCTAAGGGCCTTATCCTAGCCCTGAACAAGGTCTATGGCAGCGCCCATGCTGAAATTTCTGGCGTCCGCACTGGTGGTGTTTTGGACGAAATCCTGCGCGCGGATGGAGATATCTCTGTCAGCGCCGAAAATACGTCGTCAATCACCGCCGTAAACACGCTGGACGTTAAAGCAGCGATTGGCAATGACGCGATCGCAGTGCTGTCTGCTTATATCGAGACCTCGCGCTTAGCTTATGAATTTACCACTTTCTCGGGTACGCAACCGATCCATAAAAACGATGCTGTGCGTATTGGGTCCAACATCGGCTTAAATCCAGAGACTGCAGCGCAGAGTGCCATCTGGGATGGCGACGTTTATCGCTACATTGGGTACACCGGGGTCAACGGCGTAGACGTTGATCTGGGAACCACCAATTACAAAGATACAGCGCTATGGCAACTCCTGCCACGGGGTGATCTGGCATCGCAGATCCCCGAATGGCTTTCGCAAAGCTTTGGCCCAGGAAATGCGTCCGCTGTCGGTGCGCTTATGGCGGTTAACGATGCGCGCGGAGAGACGACGGCGAGCATTTCATCGGTGGATATTGAGACATCTGCCGGTGATCTGATTGTCACTTCAGACAACAGCACCATGATTGATGCCTTGAACACCGGCAAACTTTACTCGCATGGTGGATCGGTTTTTGCGGGTGGCGCAACGGCTGCCGTTAACATCAACATCGCCACCAACACCGTATTGTCCAGCGCGATTGCTGAAATCACCGATGCAGAGGCGAAGGCTACGCTTGGCGATGTGAGTGTGAACGCAGTTTCCGCTGGATCAATCATCGCTACCGTCGACAGCAGCACCAAGGCCTTTGGGGGCGGAACTTCGGTCGCCATTGGTATCACTCTTGCTTTCAACTCGGTCGGGGAAGAGCCGCAGAACGTGGTCTTCAATGCGGTTGATACACTGATTGGCACGGCACTCACGGGATCGGATGCGGCCGTCGCCGAGGCGCGGATCTATCAGTCGAAGGTCACTGCGGGCGACGATATTTCGGTAGAGGCATCTTCAGAGTCAACGATTGACGCGGTGATTGAGAGTGCTGCCGTATCAACTTCTGTAACCCTAAAGGAGGGGTCCAGCGTAACAGTCGCGCCGATTATCGCGCTGAACCGCATTGCAAGCATGGCCAAGGCGGAAATCGTCAACGGCTTGGTTGCAGGGCGTACCGTCTCTGCCGGAGGCGACATTCTGGTGGACGCAGTCGACCAGTCTGAGATCAAGGCGGATGTGAAATCTGCCTCGACAGCCATCACTGCCAGTACAAAATCAACCGCGGTTGGGGTGGCTGTAACTTTTGCGCGCAACGAAATTCAGTCTGACGTAACGGCCCAGATCGTTGACGTTCCCACCTTGACGGTCGGTGGGGGGCTATCGGTTACTGGCCAGCGCACCGCAATAATTAATGCCTTGGGCTTGTCGTCGTCGATTGCGGTCTCGCTCAGCTTGGGCGTGAACACGACGCCGTCTGTTTCCGGGGGCGGCGCAATCGCTGTGAACCGGGTGAACGGTGCAGTCATTGCCCGCATAAGTGGTACCGCCGCCACTGTGACCGGCGACGTCTTGGTCAAAGCCACCACGGTCGCGCAGATTTTTGCGACGGTTCAAGCCCTTGCTGCCACGGCTGCAATGTCTGGCGGCTCTTCGACGGCCGTCGGCATGGGCGTTGCGGTTGCCGACAACCAGATCGGCTACAAGAGCGTTGCGCCCAGTTCAGTGGATTTTGACAGTGACGGCGCCCTGAGGGTCAACTTGGTTGTTGGCAACATTGTTCGTGTTAGGGGCGAAAATGCCCTCGCTGGTGGATATTACAAGCTCGTCAGCACTAAGGATCGGACGCTAGTTGATCTATCGATCGAAGACTACAGCGACGAGAAGAAATGGAAGCGGGTCGATCTTGTCGGCGAGGCCGCCGCCGCAACTGCCGAGATCGTTGGTGGCACGATGGCTGTTACGGGGGACGTGTCTGTTTTGGCGACGGCTGGTCAATCCGTCGTTGCCACTGTTTCGGCAATCGCGCTTGCCATTTCTGCTGGCAAAAGCGGCGTTGCCTTCTCGGGTGCCGGATCGTCGGCAAAAAACCGCATCCTTGGCGGCGCAATTGCGCAGATAAACGGAACCACCTCGGTTTCGGCCCATGATTTGATCCTGTCCGCACAGGATACCAGCATCGTGCGGGCCTGGGTTAACGCAGCCTCGATTGCTGCAGCCATTGGTAAGTCGGCGACTGCGGTTTCTATCGGTGTTGGAGTGGCCCTCAACGAGGTGGAAAACTCTGTTACGGCTAAGTTGAACAGTGCCGGCATCGTCACATTGACCGGCGGCCTTTCGATCACTGCCCTCGCATCCCCGCCGCCCAGCTTTAGTGTGGCGCGCGACACGATTACGGCTGACCAACTGAACGATGCGACAGAAACCTCGATGACCACGTCGGGCAGCGATACGGTGATCGATGCCGTAGATGTAACGAGCGATGCGTTGATCGTGACGACCCTTTTGAACAGGCTTAACACAGGGCTTCCCGTTGGCCAGAAGATCGAGGGGAATGTTCGCCTCAGTCGACAGCAAGATGAAGAAGGCTGGGTGCTTGTTGACGGGCTGGGGCGCACATTCCTTTTGTCGCTGGTCGGAAACAATTTGACGGCGGATGCCTCGACCATCGACTCCGTTGCGCAGGCGGCGTCGATGTCCGTAGCGGTGGGTGGTCAATCGGGCGTTGCGATTTCGGGGGCCGGTGCCGTCAGCACAAATGACGTGCGCAGTTCGTCAAGCGCGGAGTTGCGCGGCAGTAAAGTTTCAGTAGGCGGTGCCGTGTCGGTTACGGCGCAAAATCTGTCAAGCATCAATGCTTCGGTTCTGGCGGCCTCTGCGGCGGTCGCGGTCGGATTGACGACTGGTGTGGGGGCCTCGATTGGCGTTGCGGTTGTGATGAACCGTATCTCTGGTTTGACCGCAGATACCCCTGTGCGAGTTCGTGCGCTCATAGACCAAAGCGATGTTACTGCCATTGGCGCTCTTACCGTCAGTGCCACGACGGATGCCAAGATTAATGCGTCCAGCTTTGCCGGATCGGTTGCGGTTGCGGCGGGCAGCACAGGTGTTGCATTGTCTGGCTCTGGCGTATTTGTGCAAAACCAGATCGATATTTTCACGAGTGCTACGATATCGGGCCAGTATGCGGCAACGCCCGCAGGCCAAGCGGCCGTGAAAGCGGCCAGCATCACAGTGCAGGCATCCAGCCTTTCGGAGATCAAGGCTTACGGTGGCGCGGCCTCTGTCGCCGTCGCCTTGGGGTCAACCGGTGTCGCCGTCAGTATCGGCGCGTCGATTGTCGAAAACCGCATTGGCGGGTCTACCTCGGCCGGTATCACCGGCATCGCGCGAGGCGTTGAGGCGGGCGCCATCTCAGTCTCTGCCGCCGATCAATCCGACATCAGGGCAACGGCACAGGCGGCATCAATTTCCGCGGCCTTCGGGCCTACTACTGGCGTGGGCATATCCGGCGCGGGGGCGTTTGCCACCAATACAATCACCGCTGCCGTTCTGGCCGAGGTGGTGGGGGCTAAGGCGACTGGAACGACGCTGGCCGTTACGGCCAACTCTGCCGGCACGTTGCGGGCCACGGTTCAGGCGGCCTCTGCTGCGGTAGCGATCGGTGGTGCGACAGGTGTGGGCGCCAGCATTGGGGTTGCCGTAGCCAAAAACCTGATCGGCTATTCCGCCGTAGACGTCAAAACCTTGTACCCGACGTACAGCGCGGGAACCGCTCGGCCTACTCTGATCTCGTCTGGACAAACTGTCTTGATTGAAACGGGCGGCAGGGCAAACCAAGTGTTCCGATATATCGGAAACCAAAGCCTCGCTGCTGCGGGTGGCATTGATCTGTCGACGCAAGATTATTCCAACCCGAATTTGTGGGAAGACCGCAGCCTGTCGCGAGAACCCGCAGGAGTTACGGCAGAGGTCGATGCCAGCACCGTCAGTCTTTCGGGTGCTTTGACGATTTCCGCCACCAGCGTTCAAGCGATTGATGCGGCGGTCTTCGCGGGGTCTGTCGCCATAGCCGGAGGGACCTTAGGCGTTGGCGTCTCGGGGGCGGGTGTGTCGGTGACAAACCAAATCGCCACAAATGTTGCTGCCACCCTGTCCGGCGGCAGCGCCACCGCGGCGAGTGTTTCGGTGATTGCGCGCGATGACAGCCGGATCAACTCAACCGCGCAAGGCGTATCGCTGGCGGCGGCCTTTGGCTCTACGGGCGTGGCGCTGTCAGTTGGGGTATCTATCGCGCTGAACGTCGTTGAAAATGATGTTGCGGCCACGATTTCGGGGGCGCAGGTTACAACCAGCCCAGCCAATGGTTCGGTGATTGTACGCGCGCTGACCGGTCTTAGCACGCCATCTAGCCTGTCTGGCATCACGGCCGAGGGCTTGGCCGATATGGCAGCAACGGATCTGAACGCAGCCGGCACCGCCGTGGATGCAACCGATTTGGCGGGCGATAACGCTCTGCGCGCAACTTTGAAGACTGCTCTGAGTGCTAGTGCCTCGGGTGACCTGCGGGTTGCGGTGATTGAGGCTGGAACGAAATGGTCGGTGACCGATGGGCAGGGCCATCAGTGGACCTTGCAATTGGTCGGCAGCGCGATCCAAGCCACACGATCAACCATTAACGCTGTGGCCATGGCGGCCTCTGTTGCAATTGCCGGTGGAATGGTGGGGGTGGCGTTCTCGGGTGCGGGTGCCTCTGCAATCAATGCGGTGACGTCAACCTCCAAGGCGATGGTGACAAGTTCGACGATCACGGGCACAACGTCGGCCGCCGTCACGGTCGAGGCACAAAGCCAGTCTAGCATCAATGCTGGCGTGATGGCGACCTCGTTGGCTGTAGGTATTGGCCAAGTGGGTGTCGGCGTGGCCGTTGGGGCTGCGATTTCGCGAAACTACATCGGTTATACGGCGCAAGGCGATGCAGTCGCAGACCGTGCCATCACTATGGCCGCGATCGACAGCAGCACAATTAACGTGGGCTCGGGTTCAATTTCGGTGTCCGCGACGTCCAGCGGGCAGATTAATGCGCAGGTGATTGCAGGTGCAGGCGCTGCTGCGGCGGGGCAGGTTGGACTTGCACTTTCTGGCGCAGGCGTGAGTGTTGAGAACCGCATCAACGCCACGACAACGGCCCGCGTCACCGGGTCCACCGCCAGCCTCAGCGCCGGGACTGTGTCTGTTCAGGCGGCCAATAGCGCGTCCATTGATGCCGTGGCTGGGGCCGTGGCTTTCAGCATTGCGGGCGGTATGGTGGGCATCTCTGGTGCTATTGCTGCGACGATCGCGGTCAATACCATCTCAAGCACGACCTCTAGCCAAATCATTCGCAATGCTGACAGCGGTGCGGCAGGCGTTGTCAGCGCGACGACGGGAGCGCTAAATATAGGCGCGGCGGATACTGCGACAATCCGATCGCGCGCTGCATCCGTGGCACTCGCTGCGGGCTTTGGGGTCGGCGGAATTGCGGTCAGTGGGGCTGGTGCCGATAGCAGCAACGCCATCAGCACTCTGACCAACATTCGCATCGAAAGTATGAACATCTCTGGCCAAACGGGGATCGTCGTCTCGGCGAATGGAGCGGCAAGCATTGACGCAAAGGTCATGTCGGCTGCCGCCTCACTCGCGGTTGGAGCGGTTGGCATCGGCATTTCTGTCGGCGCATCGCTTGCGCGAAATGATATCGGTGGCGCGGGGCGCGGGGTCATCGTCGGCTTGACTGGCGCGACTTTAAGCTCTGCGGCGGGCAATATTGCCGTTGACGCCAACATGACGTCCACCATCCGCGCCCTCGTCGAAGGCTTTGCCTTGGCCGTCGCTGGCGGGATCGTGGCCGGCGCTGGGGCCGGATCTGGCGCAACCGCAACAAACACACTGCATTATGCCGTATCGACCAGTGCTGACGGGTCGAGTTTTACCGCGACTACTGGCCGCGTGACGATAAAAGCAAAAGACACATCTGATATTGACGCCACTGTGCGTTCAGCCTCGATTGCGGGGTCGGTTGGGTTGGGGGGCGCGATGGCCGTGTCGGTCTCGCTTGCATCGGCTGACATTTCAAACACCATTACAGCCAGCCTACATGACACAGACGTCATCGCCGCAGCGTTGGATGTCGTCGCGACAGATGCGGCCAAGGCGCTTATTAAATCTTCGGCCTCGGCAATTTCTGCGTCTTATGGAGGAATAGCCCTTTCGGGTGGTGGCGCTAATGCGACGATCACCAACAGCAACACAACCTTGGCACGGATCGATGGCACAGCCACGGACATCACCCTGTCGGCCTATGGCTCTGATGCAACCCGCGCAGGTAAAGCCTTGGTGGACGCTTCGGCCCAGTCTGATCTTGTGGCCACAGTGGATGTGCTTTCGATCGCGGCTGGGTTCTTGGCCCTCGCTGCCAGTGGCGGCACTGCCAGCGTTACGACGGGCGGCACCGTTACTGCCGGGGCTTCTTCGGTGCGACTGACAGCGGTGGGGTTGACAGTATCGTCCCTGTCGGAGGTTGGGCAAACCGCAGATGTCTGGGGAATGACTGTTGCAACCACAGCAGCGGTAGGGGTCAGCAATGCCGTTGTGACAACCAGCCGTGATTCGACCGCTACGGTGGGCGGGGCGAGCAGTAACTTTAGGGTCGGCAGTCTGACGATTTTAGCCGAATCGACAGCCCTTTCAGGCCGATCGAGTGAAGAGGTGACGGCCCGCGCGTCGGGTGGTGGCGTCTTGTTGGGCGTGCAATCCACCTCGGCTGCGGCGCATAACGATGCCAATGTCGTTGCGGGGATTGAGACTTCGGGTGTCGTGACAGCCAGCGGAGCCGTCGTCATTTCGGCCAGCAATGGCAGCCGCCAATCGGTCAATTCACTGGCCGCAGCGGGCGGCCTGATCGGCGTTGGGGCTGCCAGCTCCACCGGCGACGTGAACGGCACGACCACGGCTACTATTGGCCAATTGGTTACATTAACGGCCGGATCCCTGGCGATCTATTCGGTTGGCGAAGATATTTCGAATGTGGTTGTTAAGGCTGGCGCATTTGGGCTTGCCAGTGGGGCCGCAGCCACAGCCACTACGGATATCACGTCGAATGTTGTGGCGGGTGTGGTAGATGCCGCAAGCTCTGGGAATAAAGCGAACATTACCGTCGTTGGTACGTTTGAAATCGCTGCAGCACACACTGCAACCCCGTCCGCAACGATCAGCACAGATGCTTATGGCGCGCTAGCCGGTTCTGGCGCTGCGGTTTCGCATGACGTTAACTCTGACGTCACTGTCAGGCTTGGAAATTATGCCCGTGTGAGCGCAGGCACATTCGACATCGATGCCACAAACCGCTTGGGGGGAAGCAGCTCGATCGACGGCAAGACTGGCGGTATTGTATCAGGCGCCAGCGCTAATGCCGACACGCGTGCAGACTTTGCGACGGCCGTTTACTTTGGAACAGACAGCGTCATTACAGCGACCAATGATACAGGTAGCCTGAAAGCGGTTGTGTATAACTCCCTTGAGCAGTCACTTAAAACCAAGCTGGTCACGGGCGGTGCATTGGCTGGGGCGGGGGCTTATGTTGATTTCGACGGGAAGAATGTTCTTGGCGAAATAGTCGTGGGCGAACGCGCCCAAGTGACAGCGCGGGGCGGACTGGAATTTGAAGTTGATGGTTTCACCAAAATATACCTTCAATCTTATTCCGAAACTTTCGGGGCCGCGACGGTCGCACTTGGCTATGCCAAGGCGGATGTTGTTCCAATAAACCGCATCAAAATTTTAGGCAATGCCAAGATAATTTCTGCGGATGATATGTACCTTAGCACGGGAACTGACCGCGACCTGCATTTGCCAGAACACTCTCTAGAAATGCGTGTGGACAACTTTGCAGGCTCTGTGATCCCGATATCTGACCTTGAGACCCGTGCGCTTTACGAGGCGCATAACCTCATTCAAATCGACTCCGGCGCATCGATTGATGGCTATGCCAACATCGATCTGAACGCGGATGGATTTAATATTGCCAGCGTCGTGGGCGTTGCCAAGGCCACCAGTTGGGCGTCTTCGCTGGGCAATGCGCTGGGCGGCGGAAACGTCGGATCGGGTGCAGGCGCCACGCGATCCGTGATTATGGGCGACGTTATCAACAATGGCACCATCACCACAGGGGCGCAACGCGCAAAAAGCCTGACGCTTATCGTGAATAGTGCTGGCAACACAGTGATCGATACGACCCGGTCTTCGATGACGACCCAAGATGGCGTGACGACAAGCGACATTACCTTCACCGCAGGACGTGCGACGCTGAGCTCAGCGCAGTTTACCAATCTGGCCACGGCCCGATCCAACATCCAGACTTATGCTGATAACGCGACCTTGGTTACCTTTTACACAAATCAGGTTACCCGAATTGAGGCGGACCTTTTGGCTCAGGGCCTGGCAGAGAGAATGGGTGACGGTACCATCGTTGCCTTGACGCCAGAGGTTAACACCGTCACTATCGGCCGTGTCAAGGCTGCAGCGGGACGCGTTCGTATATTTGCTGACCAATTGTCGGGCACGGGCACTATTAACGTTCCCAAGAATGCATCCATCACTATTAACAGCGAATCCTTCGCACAATTGGTTATCGCCGATATTGAAATTCCAGACACCAATGGTGGAATTTACTTCAATGGCACCGATATCACAGCCATTGGCGAGACGACAACGTCGGTTGCCACCGCACTGACGTGGGTTAACGAAGAAAACGTTCGAAACCGAAACAGCAATAATAATAACTTGGCTAACATTGGCGCATCTGACGGGACAAAGACTGCTGGCTTCAATGTGACGGCAGCGTCCATCGACCGGACTTCGTCGATGCCCCAAATCACAATCTCGGTTTCGAACATCAACACTTTTGTGAGGACCGGAACCGTCTTGCCGCCACCGCAGGAAATTCGCGTGACAGGTAGCATTATTGCGCGCACCAGTCATTTGAGCATAACGAACCCATCGAGCGGTGGTAGCGTCACCATCTTGGGGCAGATCGCAACAGCCGAGCTTTCTATCGCCTCAACGAGCGCGGTATCTATTTCTGGCGCTGTCGTATACCAAGTCGGCGGCGATCCCTATGGCCAGTTTCTGAACTCGGGGATGATCGGTGACGGATCGACCGCAGCTAATTCGAACGCAGATCGCCTAGCCAAGTTTAATGCCTGGCTTGCGGCCAATCCTACCACGCCATCGATCATGTCGAACCGGATCACGATTAGTGCCGAATTTCTTGATGTGAACGGCCTAATTCAGTCTGGCAAGCAGGATTATACCTTGGTCTTGGGCGATGCCCAAAAGACGCAGATCGACCGTGCAAGGGCGTCGGGCTCCAATTATACCAATATAACCGTTGACGGAAACTCGGATTTCACGCTGATCTACAACCGACAGGCTGATGCTTTAACTGTGAAGGCGCTGCGCCCCACAGGCGGATACATTGAGCTGACGGGCAATATCATGAACTCCCGTAATGGTAAGGTGACGGCCTATTCTGGGTATCCGCAGATTACGATCACCAACAACATGGCGCTGCCTGGGCTGGACCTGACGTTTGAAACCATTGACGCAGATGTGCGCGGCGATGGCATCGTAAAGATCAATGATAAGGCGCGCAGCTTAACGACGATCTACACCAAGCTGGCCAATGGGAATGTGCAAGTTGATACGATTAACTTCGGATCCTCTTCCACAGCGACGAGCACGATTTCGGATAACAACCTCACGTATAATCCTGTTTCTGGATATCGATATGCTTGGTCTGTGGGTGTTTCTTCGCGCACCAAGGCAACAGATAAATGGTCAGAATCAGGTTGGCTGGGGATCATTGATCTTGGAAGCGAACGCATTCCAGTAAACCCAGAGTACCAGCAGTTAAGTGCGGCCTTGGTTCCGAACTCTAATTACTACTACCGTAATACAGGGCTTGATGGCAACGCCTATACCTATTCCGCTAGCACGGTAACCACCTCCTCCACTGGATGGAAGCAAACACAATATTCGGTAAAGAAAAGCTGGTATGGCAAAAAGACTTACACATACGAATACCAAAAAGTTGATGGCGAGTTCACGACAAACACCCACACGATTGAGGCTGATCGCCCAATTGGCATAAGTTTCATACACAACACAGCTGGCAATATCATTATTAACGCTGGCAGTGCCGACATCGTCATAACAGGCAAACTGACTAATAAAACTGGCACCACATCGCTGACAACGACCGGATCGATCACCACTTCGGCGTCGCTGGGTGGCACTTCTTTGGCCAGCGTGGGCGGCAAGACGGTGAACTTGACAGCGGGTGGCAGCATTGGCTCGGCCCTGTCGCCGCTTCAGACCGACCTTGCTGACGGAATATCTGGCACGTTGATCAATCCGATATCTGGCGGGGACATCTACCTTTACGAGGTCGATGGCGATTTTAATATCGGGACAGTTTCCGCCGTTAAATATGCTGGTACTAGTTCAGAGTCCCGTGGCACGGTATCAATCTACGCGGCCAAGTCTATTCTGGGCGGATCATCTAGTTTGATTTCAGGCGGCGCGGTAATTCTGACTGCCAAGGCTGGTACAATTGGAACTGCGTCTCAATCATTGCGGATTGATACGGGCACTTTAGCCACTCATACCCTAACCGGCACTTCAACAGACGACATGTTCATCTCTGAAATCTCGGGTGATTTGCGTGTCTACAGTCTGACCGCCCCGGGCAAGACCGTGACGCTCAACGTTTCTCTCGGCAGTCTCATTGATGGCAATAATAACGCGACTGTTGATACACGTTCGGTTGAGAAACTCTTGTCGACGGTATGGACTGACCTGCAGCTAATCGGCACCGCCGCTACTGATAAGGTGGCTGAGGCCAAGACTGCCTTGTCTGCCGCCAAAACCCGCGATTACCGCACTTATTGGACCTGGCGGCAACTGCAAGGCGCTGATTTCGATGCAATCATTAGCGATAGCTCTCGGGTCATGGTGCTTAATTCTGAGGAGCAGGCGTCGCTCACCCAATTCTATGCTGAGAGCAATTTGCCCAGCGGGGTCGTATGGGCCACCGCCAGTGCCGACCAGAAGGCGGCGGCATTGGTCACAGCGAACCAACAAATCGAGACGCTCCGCCTATCAAGAACCGTACAATTGCGCAGCCTTCATGCGACCTACGGCACCAAAACTGTGGCCTATGACCCGAACTACATGGTCCCACTGACGGACGCGGAAAACGCTTCTATCACGGGATCGATAAAGGTTTGGACGCAGGATGAGTTAATCTATGGCTTCAGCGCCGGTCTGATGAAAGCCGTCACAGACACTTCGACCACAATTGAAGATGCCAACATAATCGCGGGTGCCGTGGTTCTGACTGTTCGCGACAATATTGGCACGACGGGTGGGCAAACGACCATCAATCTACAATCGACCCTTACCAATGATGAGAGGATATTGCTGGCCGCCGCAGAGCGTAAGGATGTGAATTTCCTTACAACTGAACGCATTGAAGGCACGGTGAATTTCTCAAGCACTGATAACAGCCTCACCATTTACAGTGGCACAGCATTAAAAATGTCATCTGGTGTCAATTCAGGCGGTGTGGCGGGCACCTGGAGCAACTATTTCAAGGTTGGTGATTATATCCAGATTGAGGGCCAGTCAGCAAATTCCACGGGTGAGGGGTCGTTTTATAAGATCAAGACAATCTCAGGTTCGACAATTACTTTTGAGGGTTCGGCAAAATCGGTCGCTGCACTAGAGTCTCAAAAGACCGTCACGCTGTCAACGGTGGCGATCAACCCGCTTGGTGAAGTCTATAATGCGAGTGTTAATATCAGTGGCAATACAATCACCCGCTATGATGGTGGCACGTTTGCGGGCCTTGTGATCGGCGATAAAATCACGCTTTCGAACATGTCCGCGGCGACCACGGGAATAATTGGTGAAAAGCGGCCGTCTGTCAATGTGGGCAGCACAGTTGTCGCTTATACAATCACTGGGGTTAGTGGCGGGGTTCTAACCCTCTCGACATCTCTACAGGCAGAATCCGGCATTGCCCTGACGATCGGACAGAAGGTTGACATAAAATACCTGCAGATCCAGCAGCGTGAGGACTTTGACGTCACACTTTCCGGGTCGATCAAGACTACGTCGGGCGGAGATACATTCCTTGGTTCGGAAAGTGCCGTTTACTTGGATATAATGCAAATTGGCGCCTCTGGTCGGGTTAAGACCTCGGGCTCGATCTTCAATATAACGGATGACGGCACCGCGCGGATCACATCAGTCGGCGACTTGGTGCTTGAGGCGGGGCAGGGCCAAATAGGCACTGCATCTGGGCGTGTCTGGATCAATCAGACCAGTGCAACCTCCGAAGTCACGGCCCGTGCCAGTGGCAGCATCTGGCTGGGTGAAACTGTCGGGGATATGCGTGTTGCGTCAATTTACTCTGAGACAGGCAACGTCGATATTTGGGCTAAAGCGGGCTCGATCGTTGACGGTCTTGATGCCGATTTTGTGAATATTGAGGCGCATGATATCCAATTGCGTGCCTCTGGCGCTATTGGCTCCACCGACAACAATTTCAGTATTGAGGCGCATGGCAATGGCAGTCGTGCCGGAGAGGGCTGGTTTAGTGCTTGGGCCGGTGGCGACGTTGTCGTTACCGAAGCCATTGGAGAGATGTGGGTGCGCAATGTGTTTAGCTCCAGCGGTAATGTCGAGCTTGTTGCGGCGGAGTCAATGTTTGATGCCATGGATGTCATAACGCCTTCTGATCCGACGACCACTAATGTTGCGACGATTATCGCTGGAAACCCCGGCGTTAATATTACTGGCAAATCGATTTCTCTGAGGGCGATCCTCGGATTTATAGGCAATGCTTCGAATGAGCTTGACCTGAATTCTGCATATTCTGGGGCCGGTACCGTAACCCTGTCAAGTGCAGCTAATGCCTATGTCATCGAGACGTCGGGCGATGTGTCGGTGAACCAGATTAGTGTCGGGGCTGATGCTGTCTCGTTCCTGACCGCACTTTACGGCGCCATTCTGAACGGTGCATCGTCGGGCATTTCAAACGTGGTGGGGGGCAAAGTCTTCTTAACCGCCAATAACAACATCGGCACTCGCGAGAAGCCACTGACCTCGACTGTCTCGACCCTTCAGGGCAAATCTCGCACTGGTGGCAGTTTTATCGATAATACAGGCTCGCTTACGATCGGCACCATTGACGGTTCATCAGGCATGGGCATGGATGTGGCCGGTGATGTTGTAGTCACGGCTCATAGCCCCATCATATTCTCGTCCAACGTCACGGCAACAGGCAGCCTGACATATACGGCGCAAGACAGCAGCAGCAATGACCTCGACAACATCACGATTCTGGCGGGTGTTTCGATAATCTCTTCAGGTGGCAGCCTTACATTCAATGCCGGCGACAATTTCTCAATTGCTGCTACAGCCTCGATCAGCGCTGCGACAGGTTTGATCATTGTCACTGACTACGGCGATGCTGACACAGAGGGCGGCGATGTGACGGTGGCCGGCAGCCTGTCAACCAGCGGCGGCGCGATTCAGATAACGACCAACTCGGTGCAAAGCGATACGGTGTTAGTGACGGGCACCATTAACGCAAGCGCGGCCTTGAGCATTGATCTGGGTGCAGGTAACTTTACGGATCAACTGACCAGCAGCGGCACGTTGACAGGTTCAAGTGTGCTTTTGTCTACTGGGCTTGGTGTGGATACCGTGTCAATCAGCGGCACAGTCACGTCCACGTCGGGGGACATTACCTTTGATCTTGGCAATGATACCAGTAACGACAGCCTGACTATTTCGGCAGCGATTTCGGCGGCAAATGATCTGGTGATCCAGAAGTTGGTCGCCTCTGCTTCCAGGAACAACTCAGGGCTGTTGACCCTATCCACAACTGCGGCAGGAACTTTGACAGGCGCCAGAGATGTGGTGATCACGGCGGGCGATGGTTCTGACCAGCTGACCATTCTTGGTGCTATCAAGGCGACCACGCGCGATGTTGTTGTCACGTTGAACGACGGCAA